>JBBASN010000001.1:0-55041 GCA_040399225.1 Prochlorococcaceae cyanobacterium
CGGGGCGGTGTTCACCAACCTCACCCAGGACCACCTCGACTACCACCCCTCGATGGAGGCCTACTTCGAGGCCAAGGCCCTGCTGTTCGCCGAGCCCCTGCTGGCGGCTGATGGGCCCAGGGCCGTCGTCAACGGCGATGACCCCTGGGGTGCCCGGCTGGTGGAGCGGCTGGGCAAGCGCTGCTGGCGCAGTTCCCTGGAGGACTCCTCTTCGCAGCTGTACATCGACGGCCTGGCGATCGACCAGCACGGCGTGAGCGGCACCCTGCACAGCCCCGCAGGCAGTGGCGACTTCCGTTCGCCCCTTGTGGGCCGCTTCAACCTGATGAACCTGCTGCAGGCGGTGGGGGCGCTGCTGCAGCAGGACCTGCCCCTGGAGCTGGTGCTGGCGGGCCTGGCCGGTTTCCGCGGCGTGCCTGGCCGCATGGAGCGGGTGCTGGCTGGGGCCAACGACGATCTGCCGGCGGTGTTGGTGGACTATGCCCACACCCCCGATGGTCTGGACAACGCCCTGCAGGCCTGCCGTCCGTTCACCAGGGGCCGTCTGATCTGCGTGTTCGGCTGCGGCGGCGACCGCGACCGCAGCAAGCGGCCCCAGATGGGGGCCATCGCCGCCCGCCTGGCGGACGCGGTGGTGGTGACCTCCGACAATCCCCGCACCGAGGACCCCCAGGGGATCCTCGACGATGTGCTGGCCGGGATTCCCGCCGGCACCGCCCTGCAGGTGGAGGCTGACCGGGCCTCGGCCATCGCCTCGGCCATCGCCGAGGCCGGCCCGGACGACCTGGTGCTGATCGCGGGCAAGGGGCATGAGGACTACCAGATCCTCGGCACCACCAAGGTGCACTTCGACGACCGGGAGGAGGCAGAGATGGCCCTGCGCCGGCGGACTGCCGCCTGAAGCACAGGGCCCATCAGCTCACCCGGGCCTGAGCGCGTCAGCCCCTGTTGACGGAGGCCACCGAGCTGCCCTGGCGGATGCGCATGTCGCTTTCCCGCACCCAGCCGCCGCCAGCCACCTCCAGCCAGCCGTTGGTAGAGCGACCGGTGAGGGAGACCATCTGGCCGTTGTCGATCCGGCGGCGCACCAGGGAGTGCTGCTCGGCCAGCTCATGGATCTCGGCCTGGCCATGCTGGCCGTTGGCCGTGGCGATGAACGAATCAGCGGTACGACCACCCAGCGGTGGTTCGGGGTCGCCGTAACGGAGTTCGTCACCCCCCTGGCCCCGCAGGGCAGCCCAGCTCAGGCCGGCCAGGCCGATCGGCAGCAACAGCCACCAGGCATGGGAGCGGTTCACGGCCTGGGTTTCACTGGCGGCCGTGGCCATCGAGCGCGAGAAGTCCTGGCCGAAGTCGGTGCGGTCCGCACCTGCCTTGAGGGCATCGCCGAGGCCAACCACGCCCTTGCTGGCGCTGAAGGGGCAGGTGAGCCGGGCCTTGTTGACGCCGTCCTTGCTGAGGTCGAGCACGATCTCGACACGGTCGGCATCGATGGCGCGGCGGGAGACCACGCTCGACGGATCGGCGCGCCAGCCTTCGCTGGTCGCCTTGCCCAGACAGGCGGTTTCCGCCTTCTGGAGCATCTCGGCCGGGGCGCTGGCCTGGGCGGTGCCGCCTGCGGCTAGCAGCACCACGCCGGTGGCGGCGGCCAGCAGCGGCCGACGCAGAGCCTGAGAGGTGACCGGGTTCATGATCAGGGGGTATGGGAATAGGCGTGGGTTGCGAGCGGTGAATCCTGCAGCGGCTTGAGGGCTGTTGTCGGTTCTGCCCATCGGGCCAGCTCCCTGTTTGGGATGGTCCACCCACGGCTTCACCGTATACAGATCGGTTCGAATGACAACACAAAGTGAGGAATCTGCTTGTTTGCTTCGCCATTGCACGGACTGACCTCTGGGATGGCCTGGCCAACTGGGATGTCCTGGCCTGGAAACCACGAGACCTCAATGCTGTTGCCCCACCTCTTCTGCTGGATTGGTGGCGTTAATTGTGTAATCCTGCGGCACTCGTTGGTACGAGGTGGCCAAGCCTGGCGTCTGGCTGGCACACTTCACACGTTCCTGTCGATCGCCCATGGCGTCCACTCCCTCCCTGTCCAAAAAATTTCTCGCTGAACTATTCGGCACCTTCTGGCTGGTGCTCGGCGGTTGCGGCAGTGCCGTGCTCGCAGCTGCCTTCCCCTACAACGACGCTGCCGCCAACCCGTTCGGCCTCGGTTTCCTGGGGGTGTCGCTCGCCTTCGGCCTCACCGTGCTCACGATGGCCTACGCGATCGGCCATATCTCCGGCTGCCACATCAACCCTGCGGTGAGCTTCGGCCTCTGGGCCGGTGGTCGCTTCCCGGGGTCCCAGCTGCTGTCCTACGTGGTGGCCCAGGTGCTCGGCGCCATCATCGCCGGTGGTTTCATCTTCCTGGTGGCCAGTGGCCGTGAAGGTTTTGCCCTCACCGGCAGCAACCCCCTGGCCACCAACGGCTTTCTGGCCCACTCGCCGGGGGGCTATGGCTTCTTCTCAGCCCTGCTGATCGAGGTGGTGCTCACCTTCTTCTTCCTGATCGTGATCATGGGCGCAACCGACCGTCTGGCTCCCTCCGGCTTTGCCGGCGTGCCCATCGGCCTGGCTCTCACCCTGATCCACCTGATCAGCATCCCCATCACCAACACCTCGGTGAACCCCGCCCGCAGCACCGGTGTGGCCGTGTGGGCCGGTGCGGAAGCCATGGGCCAGCTCTGGCTGTTCTGGGTGGCTCCGATCGCCGGCGCCCTGCTGGCTGGCTGGGTGTACCGCAACCTGCTCACCCATGAGCCTGCGGTGAACGGCGTGATCCCCTCGGATCCGATCTGAGCTCTTGCCGCTCCGCCGCGGCACCGCTGTGCTCTGCCCGGGGAGTCGGCTCCCCGGGTTTTTTTGTGCTCAGCCGCGTTGCAGCCCCCGCAGGGCCTGCAGCAACCGCTCCAGGTCTGCTGCTGTGGTGGTGATGTGGGTGCAGGCGCGCAGGCAGGCTGGCTCGGGGAGCGAGCGCAGCCAGATGGCTTGCTCTCCGAGGGTGTCCACGATCGCCTCGGGCTTGATTGCCCTGCCAGCGGCGTCAGTGAGGGTGAAGCTCACCAGCCCTGCCGGAGGGGGCTCCTGCAGCAGAGGTTCCACGCCCGGCACCTGCTGGAGTTCCTGCCAGAGCCGGTTGGCTGTGCTGCGGAGGCTCTCCAGACGCTGCTCCGCCGATCCTTCCGCCTCCAGCAGCTGCAGGGAGCAGTCCAGGCCGGCGAACAGGGGAATGCAGGAGGTGGCCACCTCAAAGCGCCGCCCGTCGCTGTGGAAGGGGGAGCCTCCAGGGGCGGCCTCGGGCCCGCTGACCTGCTCCGACAGCAGACTGCGCCAGCCGATCAGGGTGGGCTGGGATTGCGCCAGCAACCGCTCCGACAACGCCACCACCCCCAGGCCCTCAGGGCCACAGCACCACTTGTGGCCGGTGCAGGCGTAGATGTCGGCGGCACCGGCGGCGGCGGCAACGGGCACTGAACCCAGACTCTGGGCGCCATCCACCAGCAGCCAGGGCCGACTGGGGTGTGAGCTGAGCCGCTCGGCCACCCGTGCCATCGGCAGCAACTGCCCGGTGTTCCACAGCAGGTGGGAGAGCACCACCAGTCGGGTCCGGGGGGACAGGGCCTGCTCCAGCCGCTCCAGCAGCACCCTTTCCGTGTGCTCAGGGCTACCGCGCAGGTCGCTCACCCTGAACTGCCCCACCTCCAGACCATGACGCCGTGCCAGCTCCTGGCAGGCGGCCACCACACCGGGATGCTCGCAGTCACTGAGCAGCAGGGCTTCGCCCTGCTGCCAGGGCAGGCCCCACAGGGGCAGCACGCAGCCGGAGGTGACGTTCTCGGTGAAAGCCAGCCGTGCGGGGGCCACCCCCAGCCAATGGCCGAGTCGTTCCCGCAGGTGTGTGCTGGTGGCGTTCACCAGGGGCCACACCGCTGTGGTGAACGGTCCCAGCTCCTGAATGCTCTGCCAGCAGCTGAGGATTGCCTGCAGGGAAGGGTCCGGCAGGGGACCCTGGCCGCCGTAGTTGAAGTAGGTCTTGTTGGCCAGGGCGGGCATCACCGCCCGGAGTTGCTCGCCCATCCCCACCTCTGGTGATTTCCGCGATGTGATCTGGCTTGGGGCAGCAGCAGCTACCCCAAGCCGGCTGTTCTTACCTCTCTGTCCTGTCCGGGACCGGCCGCTCAGATTGATCCGAAGGCCACCTGGCAGGCCGTGTTCACCAGTTCGGCCTCGGCCAGGGAGGTGGGAACCTCGCCATTGAGCAGGCCGTCCTCGCAATCGGCCTCCATCTCATAGGTGTAGTTGCCATTGGCAGCCACGAAGGTGACCTCGCTCTGATTTCTGGCTTCCACTGATCCGTAGTACAGCTTCATTGAGCTGTTGGGAACCACAACGGTGGTCTGGCGTTCACGGATTGCATTGTTCACGGCGTTGTTCACGATCAGGGCCGTGGTGAGAGCGTTGATGCCCCAGCCCAGGGCCTGGCCACCCCACCAGCTCCAGTTGGAAGATCCAGAGTTGTACCAACCGCCGCCCCAGGGACGGTTGTACCCCCAGTTGGAGCTTTGAGCCCAGCCTGGATAGCCACCCCAGGGCCGGTTGTATTGAACGGGTGTAATCCAGATGTTGCGGCGGGATTTGTTGTACTGCTTCCATTGGTTGCTGTTCCAGGAGTTCCACTCCTGGCGTTGAGCCTGGCGATAGCCCTTGTCCTTGCCTTTCTGTTTGCCCTTGGCATAGCCCTTGTCATAGCCCTTGTCCTTGCCCTTCTGTTTGTCGGCGTCATAGCCTTTGTCATAGCCCTTCTCGCGGCCCTTATTCAGGCCATCCTGGCGACCTTCTTGGTAGATCTTCTCGCGTTGCTTGTCGGTGACACTGTTCTTATTTTGCTGTTTATCCTTGCTTGTGCTGTCAGTATACTTTTTCTTCTGGGGCTGGGACTGTTGATGGTGTTGTTGGCTAGCTGGCTGGCCTTGCTTTTGTTTCTTTTTTTTCTTCTTGTCGTTGCTGTCGCTTTCCGCCAACAACAGCTGTCCTTCAGGGGAGACCATCGCAGTGGCCTGCCCCTGCTGGATGCCAGGCAGGGCCGCCAGCGCTGGCAGGGTGCTGGTGCTGGTGAGCAGCAGGGTGGCCGCCAAGGCGCCCAGGGATTGTCCGCTCGCTTGGAACCTTGCCATGTCTTGGAGTTAAGAGGCCAGTCGGGCCAAATCTGTTTCAGGTTAAGGGGGCTGGAAACGGCGGGAAACCGTCCCTTCCCATCCTGTTGCAGTGCCTCAGAGCAGCTGGCCGGCCATCACGGCCGCCACAGCTGAGAACAGGGTGATGCCCAGGGCGGTGAGGGGGTTCTGCCCTTGGGCCACGGCCAGGCTGGTGACCACGCCCGCACCGATGCAGGCTACGGCCAGCTGGTTCACCAGGTCGCCATGGTCGCGGGGGCTGGGGCTTGGGGTCACGGTGGGGCTTGCAATTGACAAGGACCGTAGGGGTGGTTGGCGAAGGGGCCACCACCCGGGATCTCCCTTGTTACGCCCCGTCGGAGTTCGTCATACCCCGCAATCTCGAGGCCGGTCGGGCCCGGCCGCCCCGGGCCCAGGCCTGCAACTGCTCCAGCTGCTCCCGGGCGGTGCGCGAGAGCGGCACCACCTGGCTGGCGGCGGCCACCAGGTCGGCTTCGCTGAAGTCGCGATCCTCGGCGAAGGCCAGGTGCATCGCCTCGATCACCGTCTGCTCCAGTTCGGCGCCGGAGAAACCCGCGGTGCGATCCACCAGCACATCCAGGGGGAGCTGGTGTTCGGGCCGCCGCCGGCGGAGCTGCAGGTCGAGGATGGCGCGGCGCTCGTCGCCGCTGGGCAGGTCGAGCAGGAAGATCTCGTCGAAGCGGCCCTTGCGCAGCAACTCGCCCGGCAGCCGTTCCACCGCGTTGGCCGTGGCCACCACGAACACCGCGCTGGTCTTCTCCGCCATCCAGGTGAGCACCGTGCCCAGCACTCGCTGGCTGGTGCCGCCGTCACTGCGGGAATCACCGCCAAAGCCCTTGTCGATCTCGTCGATCCAGAGCACACAGGGGGCCATCGCTTCGGCCCGCTGGATCATCTCGCGCGTGCGCGCCTCGGAAGCCCCAACCAGACCGGCGAACAGCCGGCCCACGTCCAGACGCAGCAGCGGCATGCCCCAGCTGTGGGCGATCGCCTTGGCGGTGAGGGACTTGCCCGTGCCCTGGGGGCCCACCAGCAGCACCCCCCTGGGCAACGGCAGCCCGTAGCGGCGGGCTTCCTCGCTGAAGGCCAGGCGCCGCTGTTCCAGCCAGTGCTTGAGGGCGTCCAGACCGCCGATGTCCGCGGGGGTGGCCTCCGTGGGGCAGTACTCCAGCAGCTCGGTCTTGGCGATGGCCTGGCGCTTCTCCTCGAGCACCTCGGCCAGGTCGTCTGCGCTCAGCCTGCCGCGACGGGCCAGGGCGCGGGCGGCCAGCTGGCGCACCCGCTGGGCGCTGAGGCCATGGCAGGCGTCGCTGAGCTGGTCGAGCACGGCGGGTTCCAGGGGCTCGCCGCAGGCCTGGGCGATCGAACGGAGCAACGCGCTGATCTCAAGGGCATCGGGCAGGGGCAGTTCCAGCACGGTGATGCTGTCGTCCAGCTCCGCGGGCAACTGCCAGTTGGGGGCGGTGATCACCAGGGTGCGGGCGCTCTGGCGCAGGGTGCCGGCCAGATTGCGCAGGCGCCGGCAGACGCCGGCGTCCTCGCAGTAGCGGTGAAAGTCACGCAGCAGCAGGATGGCTTCCTGCCCCGTCGGCAGGGGGTCGAGGGCGGCCAGGGCCGCCATCGGGTTGCGGGCCGCTTCCCCCTCACGGTTGGGGGCACCGCGCAGGCCGTCCACGAAATCCCAGCGCAGCAGGGGGCGGTTGCCCAGCCGCTGGGCAGCCTGCTCCAGCAAGCTCTCCACCCGCTCCTCCTCGAGGCTGCGGATCCAGAGAATCGGCGTGCGCGATCGGATGAGCAGATCGAGCTGATCGGCCCAGTCGCCGGCGGCGCTCATCGGGCTTCGGGATCCCCGTGCTGCAGGGCCTGCAGGGCGGCCCAGCGCGGATCGATGCCGCTGGTGGCGCTACCCCAGCTGGCCGGTCCCGGGCAGTCCGGGCCGCAGCGGTTCACCGCCGGCAGCTGCAGGCTGAGCTGCTCGAAGGTCCAGTGGGCTGGATCGAAGCTGCCCCGGGGATCGAGGCTTTCGCTGAGGGCGTCGGGATCGAGATCGAGCACCGACTCGCCCTGCTCGATCAGGCTGGTTTCCAGGCCCTGCTGACGGGCCTCCTCCCCTAGCCAGAGCAGCTCATGGCTCTGAAAGCTGAGGGGGTGGTTGAAGTGCTGCAGACAGCGATCGCAGCAGAGGGTCACGATCGTGTTGGCCTCCCCTTGCACCTCCAGCAGGTTGCCGCGGTGGATGGCCTGCACGTGGCCGCGCATCGGCGTGAGGCTGGCGAGTTCAGGGAGGGGCTGGTCGAGCTCCCAGCGGCGGCCTTCAGCCAGGCCGCTGAGCTCCTGGATGGCAACCGGCCGCAGGTCGTTCACTTCTTTCCCTTCGGTTCAAAGGGCAGGCGCTCCCCGCCGCCATTGGCCGTGACGGTCACCGCCTGCTGGGCCATTTGCTGGTCGAGGATCTTCTGAAGGTTGTCGGGCAGGGCCTCGCGGCTGAGCAGGAAGGTCTGCAGTGCCTGGAAGATGTTGGCCACCACCATGTAGAGCAAAACCCCGGCGGGCAGGGGGAAGAACAGGAACATCGCCGTGATCATCACCGGCGTGATCTTGTTGGCGGTGGACTGCTGGGGGTTGGCCGGCATGCCCATCCCCGAGAGGATCTGGGAGATGAACAGGCTGGCGCCGAAGGCCGCCACCAGCACTGCGATGTCCCAGTTCACGCCTGCGTCGCCCATGAAGCCCACCTGACCGAGGGCCTGGATGAACAGGAAGCCGGTGCGGGCGGCCAGGCCGGGCACCTTGGCCTCCACCGTGGCGTCGCCCGGGGCCAGGGCTGTGATGGTGCCGTTCGGGTCCACGCTCACCACCCCGTCGCCTTTGGTGACGCTCCAGCTGGGGGCGAAGCGACTGCCGTTCTCGGCCTCAGTGAGCACGCTGGAGAAGCTGGTGCCCTCCTTGGTGTGCAGGTTCACCGTGGTGGTGTCGCCGACGCCCAGCTTGGTGCCCTTCTCCAGGGTGCCGATCACCGGCACGTGGTTGCTGCTGCTCAGGAAGATCGAATGGCTGGGGCTGTTGAAGGGTTTGGGCTCGACAGCCGCGATCTGGTCCGCGGGCAGCACCTTCACGTTGAAGGTGTAGGGCACGTCGGCAAAGGGTGAGCCGCGCAGGGTGGCGAACAGGGCGAACAGAATCGGCATCTGCACCAGCAGGGGCAGACAGCCGGCCAGCGGGCTGCCGAATTCCTTCATCAGCTTGCCCAGTTCCTCCTGTTGCTTCTGGGGGTTGTTGGCGTGCTTGCTGCGGATCTCGGCCTGGCGTTGCTGCATCACCGGCTGGGCGATGCGCATGCGGCGGGCATTGCGGATCGAGCCGGCGCTGAGGGGGAAGAGCGCCAGTCGGATCACCACCGTGAGGGCGATTATCGCCAGGCCATAGCTGGGCACCAATCCGTAGAAGAAATCGAGGATCGGAATCAGCAGGTTGTCGGAGATGTAGCCGATCACGGCGCAGGGGGTGCTGGGGTGAAGGGGTCAGCGTGGCTCAGTGTGCCTGAGCGGGGGGTGGGTTGAGGGCGACCTCAGGCAGCGATCCCCTTGGCTTTGGCGGGTTGGCCGGCCTGGCGACGCTCTTCGATGTAGGTCTCGAGTTCGCGGAAGCGGGGCACCGAGCGCATCTCCAGCTTGGCGCCGTCGTTGAGCACCAGCACCATGTCGCCCCAGGCGCCGAAGCCGCGGGGCACGCTGCGCACCTCGCGAATCTGGCTGTACACCACCTGGCTGCGATCGCGCCCCAGCCAGCCGCCGTTCACTTCAATCCGGCGGCTGGTGATGCGGAAGCGCAACCACAGGGCGCGCACGATCGCCCCCACGGCGAAGGGGATGCCGATCAAGGTGAGGCCGAACAGCAGGTTGAGCAGCAGGTCGCCCCGGGCGGGTCCCCCCTCGTAGAACACGGATTCCTGGATCTGGGCGCCGGGGGAAACGGGGGAGGACTTGCTCATCGACTCAGGCCTGCGCGCAGCAGAAGCTGATCGCATTCTCCCAGCAGGCTGGCTGGATCGCGCTCGGCGCTGCCAGGCTTGCAGCTCAGCAGCAGCCACACCGGCCCTTCTGGGCGGCCGATCGACAGCTGCTGCAGATGGGCATGCAGCAGGCGCCGCAGGCGGTTGCGCCGCACGGCCCGCTTGTGCACCTTGCTGCTCACCACCACCCCGCAGCGCCAGGGGGTGGGGCTGCGGCGGCGCTGGTCCGGGGGCAGCAGCTGGGGGTCGGCAGGGAGCCAGCGCAGCATCAAAAAAGGGCCGTGGCTGGCACGACCCCTGCGATAGAGCTGATCGAAAATCCGCTGGCCCTTGAGGCGATGCCGCTGGGGCAGGGCCATGGGGACAGAATTTCAGACGGCCAGCCGGGAGCGGCCCCGGCGGCGGCGGGCACGGATCACGCGCCTGCCGGTGTGGGTGCGCATGCGGACGCGAAAACCGGAGACCCGCTTGCGCTTGCGGCTGGTTCCTTCAAGAGTGCGCTTGGTCATGGCCGGATGCTCGCTCCCCTCTGCTCGTCAGGATTGGACTGAGAAACCAACTTATCAGGCAACGGGGAGGCATGGCAGCGCCGGGTCGCAACGCTGGGGTTCAGTTGTTGGGTGGTTCGATCTGGATCAGCCAGCTGCCCAGATAGCCGGAGATCGGCACGTCGCCGGGGGCCTGGGCCAGGGCATTGAACTGGTACATCCCGGTGTTGAAGGGATTGAACAGCCGCATGTACACCCCGATCGTGCCGGTGTCCGGCACCGGCGTCTCCGGGAAGATCTCCAGGGCACTGCCGTTTTCCGCCAGTTCGATCGTGGCCGGAATCTCCTCCACGCAGCGGGTGCGGGCCAGCATGCCGCCCTCGCTCATCTTGCAGAGCTTCACCCGTTTCGGATCGATCTTGGCGTCGAATGAGGGGGGAATGGTGACGCTGAGTTTGAGGATCGCGGTCTTGCGGTCCCGCGGCTTCAGGAGCAGAAAATACTCCGATCGACGCAGACGCTGGGTGTTGGTGATATAGAAGTAAAGCTTGCGATAGTCGCGGTTGTTGTCCCAGCGGAACTCCATCACGCTCGGGGTTCCCTGGCCCGCCGCTGGCTGAACCAGGCGACCGGGGCCAGCGGCGCTGAGGCCGAGCAGGCCAGCGGAGCCCAGGGCTGCGGCAGCGGCCAGGCCAGCCAGGGGGCGGCCCAGCCGCGCCAGGAAGGGGTGGGCCATCGGACGTAGGTGTCTCATCTCTCGATTCTCAGCAGCCCGTGCACAGGCCTGGTGAGATCAGTGGTCGGCCCGCTAGCTGGCGCGGTCGGGGCGTAGCCGGCTGGCCTCGCGCAGGTAGGGATGGCAGGGCTGGCGCTGACCCTCCAGCCAGGCGTGGGCCAGCAGGCGGATGCAGCGCGGCAGGTCGCCAGCAACGGCCATCTGCTGACAGTCGAGCAGGGCCACGTGCTCCCAGCCGTTGCGGCGGCGGGCGATTGCGGCGGGAAACACCGCATCCAGATCGGCCGTGACCGAGAAGGTCACCGATACCACCCGCTCCCCTGCCAGCCCATTGCGGGCCACCAGGGCATCCACCAGTTCGGCCACGGCGCTGGCGATGGCCTCGGCGGTGTTGGCCTCGGCGGTGGTGGCCCCGCGCAGGGCCCGCAGTTGCAGGCCTTCGCTCATGGTCGCCAGAGCCAGAGGGGCTGGCCGGCCCAGGCCAGTTCCAGGCTGAGGGCCTGGCAGAGCGCCCGCAGGGCCGAGCGGCCCGGCAGCAGGCCGCCGAAGCGGCGAGGGGCGGCCCCGAACTCCGTGGGTCTTGTCTTGACGGGATCGAGACCCGCCAGGCTGCAGGCCAGTTCCCGGGCGCGCTCCTCATCGCCCAGTTCGTCCACCAGCCCCAGCTCCAGGGCCTGGGCGCCGCTGAACACCCGCCCATCGGCAAAGCTGCGCACCTGCTCCTCCGCCAGCCCCCGGCCCTCGGCCACGGCCGCCACGAACTGGCCGTAGCTGGAGTCGATCAGGCTCTGCAGCAGCTCCCTCTCCTCATCGGTGAGGGCGCGGTCCGGCGAGAGGATGTCCTTGTACAGGCCGCTCTTCACCGTCTCGAAACTGATTCCCACCCGTTCCAACAGTTTGGAGAGGTTGTTGCCCCGCAGGATCACGCCGATCGAGCCGGTGATCGTGCCGGGATTGGCCACGATCGTCTCGGCCGCCACCCCCACATACACGCCACCGGAAGCGGAGATGTTGCCGAAGCTGGCCACCACCCGGCAGCCTTTCTGGCGCAGCCGCCGCAGGGCGGCGTGAATCTCCTGGCTGTCACCCACGGTGCCGCCGGGACTGTCGATCCGCAGCAGCAGAGCGGGGCACTCCCGTTGCTCCACCTGGCGCAGGGCCTTCAGCACCCGTTTGCGCGTGCCACCGGCGATCGGGCCTTCCAGCGCAATCCGGGCCAGGGTGCGACGGGACTTGCGGCGCCAGGGCCAGACCATGCGGCAGCGGTAGAGATGGCTGGATCTTAAAAAGAAGCACCGATCCGGCCCAGGCCCCATGGTTCAGGCCCCGCGCTGGTCCGCCTTGCGCCTGCTGGCGATGCTCCTGCCCTTTGCCCTCTGGGGCACGGCGATGGCGGCGATGAGGCCCCTGCTGGAGGGGGGAACCCCCCTGCAGGTGGCCTGCCTGCGGCTGCTGCCCGCTGGGCTGGTGCTGCTGCTGGTGGCCCGCGGCCTGGGGCGGCCCCTCGGCGTGGATCGCCGCGACTGGCCCTGGCTGCTGGCCTTCGCCCTGGTGGATGGCAGCCTGTTTCAGGGTCTGCTGGCCCGTGGTCTGGGCCAGACGGGTGCCGGACTCGGCTCGGTGCTGATCGACTCCCAGCCCCTGCTGGTGGCCCTGCTGGCCCGCAGCCTCTTCGGCGAGGCGATCAACCCCGTGGGCTGGCTGGGCCTGATGCTCGGCCTGCTCGGCATCCTCTGCCTGGGCTTGCCCCCCTCCCTGCTGCAGCACTGGTGGCTGGACGGTCCTGCCGCCATTGGGGTGCGAGCCTGGAGCCACGGGGAACTGTGGATGCTGGCAGCCGCGGCGGCGATGGCCGCGGGCACGGTGCTCTGCCGTTTTGCCAGCCGCCACAGTGATCCCGTGGCGGTGACCGCCTGGCACATGCTGATCGGCGGGCTGCCCCTGGCCCTGCTGGCCGCCCTGCCGGTGCGGCAGGGGGCGGCCTGGCTGCCCGCCTGGGGAGGCCTGGAGTGGGGCCTGATGGCCTACGCCACCCTGTTCGGCAGTGCCCTGGCCTATGGCCTGTTCTTCTCGTTTGCCAGCCGGGGCGACCTCACCGGCTTCACCGCCCTCACCTTCCTCACGCCGGTGTTCGCCCTGGGCTGCGGCGTGCTGTGGCTGGGGGAGCAGCTGCGGCCCCTGCAGTGGCTGGGTGCCGGACTGGCCCTGCTCTCGGTGCTGCTGATCAACCGCCGCGCTCAGCTCTGGCAGGGTGGCGCGGCCGGAGCCTTGGGGGTTGCCGAGGAGGCGCCCTGATGCGGATTCTGGTGGTGAGCACGCCGGTGGGACAACTCGGCAGTGGCCGGGGCGGCGGTGTGGAGCTCACGGCCACCGCCCTGGTGGCCGGACTGTTGCGCCGGGGCCATGCCCTCACGGTGCTGGCGGCGGAGGGGTCAGAGCTGCCGCCAGCCTGTGCCGGCGCCGAACTCTGGCTGGAGGCGGGCCAGGACCAACCCAGCTGGCAGCACCAGTCCCGCCAGGCCGCGGTGCAGATTCCCCCCCGCTCGCTGCTGGGGGCCCTCTGGGGCCGGGCCCTGGCCCAGCAGGACAGCTTCGACGTGATTGTGAACCTCGCCTACGACTGGCTGCCGCTGTGGCTCACGCCCCACACCACCACGCCCCTGGCCCACCTGGTGAGCATGGGGTCGGTGGCCGAAGCGATGGATCAGGTGATCGCTGCGATCGGCCGCAGCCACCCGCTGCATCTGGCTTTTCACACCGCCGCCCAGGCCGCCGATTTCCAGCTGGCGGGTCCGCCACGGCTGGTGGGCAACGGTTTCGATCTCGACCGCTATCGCCTCAGCGAGCAGCCCCAGGCCCTGCTGGGCTGGGCCGGCCGGGTGGCGCCCGAGAAGGGCCTGGAGGATGGGGCCCGGGTGGCGGCGCGCCTGGGCCTGCCCCTTGCGGTGTGGGGGTTGCGGGAGGACGCCGACTACGCCCGCCGGGTGGAGGCGATGGTGCCGCCAGGAACGCTGCAGTGGCGGGGCTTTCTGCCCACTGACCAGCTGCAGGCGGAGCTGGGGCGCTGTGCCGTGCTGCTCAACACCCCCAAGTGGAACGAGGCCTTCGGCAATGTGGTGGTGGAGGCGATGGCCTGCGGTGTGCCGGTGGCGGCCTATGCCCGGGGCGGTCCGGCGGAGCTGGTGCACGAGGGGATCAATGGTGCCCTGGCCCCGGCGGATGATCTGGACGGTCTGCTGGCGGCCGTGCAGCGGGCGCAGCGGGTGCCACGCCAGTCCTGCCGCCGCTGGGTGGAGCGCCACTGTTCCTGTGAGGCCTTCGCCGCCCGCTTGGAGCAGTGGCTGCAGGCGGTGAGCGAGAACTGGACCGGGGGCCGATAGGGTGCCCCGCGGGGCCGTGGCCCGCTGCGCCTCTAGTCCATTGGCCCGTTGTCCATTGGCCCCTAGTCCATTGGGTCCTCTGTGAAGTCCACACCCCCCGCCCCGGTGCCCGCAGTTGGGGCTGGCGCAGCCCGTTGGCTGTGGCTGGCCAGCCTGGGACTGGGTGTGCTGCTGTTCGTGTGGCAACTCGGCGCCACGGGTCTGGTGGATGAGACCCCGCCCCTGTTCGCCGCCTCGGCCCGGGCGATGGCTGAAACCGGCGACTGGCTGATCCCCTGGGTGAACGGTCTGCCCCGGTACGACAAGCCGCCGTTGGTGTACTGGGCGATGGGGCTTTCATACAGCCTGCCGGGTCAGATGGCCTGGGACCCGCTCGGCACCTGGGCCGCCCGCCTGCCCTCGGCCCTGGCCACCGTGGCGGTGATGCAGACCCTGGTGCACACCCTGCTGCGCTGGCCCCAGGCCCGGCGTCGGCCAGGCCTCACCGCCCTCAGCGCCGCCCTGGCCTTCGCCCTCTCGCCCCTGGTGCTCATCTGGGGGCGGATTGCCGTGAGCGATGCCCTGTTCAGCGGCTGCCTGGCGATCAGCCTGTTGCTGTGCTGGAGCAGCTACGCCACGGGCGGTCGCCGCTGGTGGGCCGCCTGGCTCCTGCTGGGGCTGGCCGTGCTGGCCAAGGGGCCGGTGGCCGTGGTGCTGCTGGCGCTCACCCTGCTGGGCTTCGGTTGGCTGCAGCGGGATCTGCCGGGTGTGGCGGCCAGCGTGCAGCCCCTGCGCGGCGCCTTGATCACGGCATTGGTGGCCGGGCCCTGGTATGGCCTGGCCCTGCTGCGGGAGGGGGAGCCCTTCTGGAGGAGCTTCTTCGGTTACCACAACCTGCAGCGCTTCAGCAGCGTGGTGAACAACCACCAGGCCCCCTGGTGGTTCTTCGGCCTGATCCTGGTGCTCGCCAGCCTGCCCGCCACACCCCTGCTGGTGCTCGGCCTGGTGCGCGCGCTGCGCGGTCCGGTGCCGCCGCCGGCACAGTCGTTGCAGCGCTTTGCCGCCTGCTGGCTGCTGGCGGTGCTGCTGTTCTTCACGGCGGCGGCCACCAAGCTGCCCAGCTACTGGCTGCCCGCCACCCCGGCGGCGGGCCTGCTGATCGCCCTGGCTGCCCAGCGCGGGGCCTGGCTGGCCTGGCGGCTGCTGCTGCTGCTGGCGGGCCTGCTGGCCCTGGTGCTGGCCCTCGCGCCGCGCTGGGTGCTGGCGATCGTCACCCCAGAGATGCCCACGCTGCCCCAGGAGCTGCTGGCCAGCGGCCGCCTGCCCCTGGCGGCAGCCTGTTTCGCCCTGGCCGCCCTGCTTGGCCTGGTGGCGGGCTGGCGGCGCGGCAATCCCGCTGCTCTGCTGGCCGTGCAGCTGCCCCTGGTGGCTTTCGTGCTGGCGGTGCTGCTGCCGCTGGTCAAGCTGGGCGACCGGCTGCGGGCCGAGCCGGTGCGTCGCCTGGCGGTCAGCGCCCAGCGCCAGAGCCCGATGGCTGCGCCCTCCCACCTGGCAATGGTGGGCATGCTGAAGCCCTCCCTCCACTTCTACGGCCGCCGGGTGGTGGTGTACGAGGAGGCCGGGCCCCGGGGCCTGGTGAATCTCAGCGACCGCCTGGCCCGCGAGAGCCGCCGGGGGCAGACCCCAAGTCCCGCCGATGGCCGCGCAGACCTGCTGCTGGTGATCGACGCCGACACCGCGGCCCAGTCCCACTGGCAGGGCCTCGAGCCCGAACAGCTCGACCAGGCCGGCATCTACCGGCTGTGGCGGCTCGACCGGCGCCGGCTGGAGCAGCGGGCTGCGGCCCTGCGTCGTCAGGGCTGGCAGCCGAACTGGCTCGAGCCGCGGCCTGAGCGTTACTGAGCCGCGGCTGTCACGTCCCCCTGGGGGCGACGACCTCGCTGCCCAGCTCCTGGCGGCGGCAGAAGCTGCAGTGGCCCCAACGGGCCATTTCGCCCGCGGGGGCCGGGCTGGCGCAGCGGGGGCAGATTCCCATGCCATGCACGTCCGCCCGGCTGGGGTGGCGGGCCCAGGCGGCCCGCTCCTCCTCCATCCCCGGCGGGGGCAGGGCACCGGCATGGTGCTGCTCCACGCGCAGCTCCCGCACCGGGAAGCCCGCCGCCCGCAGGGCCCCCAGCAACTGGTGGCGATTGTATTGAAGGGCCTGCAGCCAGGGCCCCGGGGCGGCCCCCACCGTGAGCCGGCTGCCCTGCAGGCGCAGGGGGCGGCAGTGGGGGGCGAGCTGGGGACCGGCCAGGCTGGGCCAGCGCTGCCAGAGGGCCGCCAGATGGCCCTGGCGCTGCCACTCCTGCTCAATGCTCTCCAGGCACTGCTGCAGCGGGGCGGCGGGGGGCCGCGGTGGCGGCAGCAGCAGCGACAGGTTGCCGATGCGGCGGCTGGTGAGCTCGGAAGGGCGGGGTTTGGCGGGCATCCTGGTCCAGCCGTTCTGGTGGCTGCGGCCGGTTGTGGTTAGCCTCCCAGCATCGCCCCAGTTTTCGCCACCTCTCACACACGATGGGCTTTTTTGAACGCCTGAGCCGTCTGTTCCGCGCCAATGCCAACGCGGTGATCAGCAGCATGGAGGATCCCTCCAAGATCCTCGACCAGTCGGTGGAGGACATGCAGCGGGATCTGGTGAAACTGCGCCAGGCCGTGGCCACCGCCATCGCCAGCCAGAAGCGGATCCAGAACCAGGCCGAACAGGCCGAGAGCCAGTCGAAAACCTGGTACGAGCGCGCCGAACTCGCCCTCAAGAAAGGCGAGGAGGATCTGGCCCGCGAGGCCCTGTCCCGGCGCAAGACCTACCAGGACACCTCCACGGCCCTGAACACCCAGCTGCAGACCCAGTCGGCCCAGGTGGAGCAGCTCAAGAAGAGCCTGCTGCAGCTGGAGAGCAAGATCTCCGAGGCCAAGACCAAGAAGGACATGCTCAAGGCCCGTGCCCAGGCGGCCCAGGCCCAGGAGCAGCTGCAGAGTGCCGTCACCGGTCTCGGCACCGACAACGCCATGGCGGCCTTCGAGCGCATGGAGGAGAAGGTGCAGTCGCTCGAGGCCCGCAGCCAGGCCGCCGCCGAGCTGGCCGGTGCCGACCTGGAGAGCCAGTTTGCGGCTCTGCAGAGCAGCGATGTGGACGAGGAACTGGCCGCCCTGCGCAGCAAGCTGGAGAACAACCAGCTGGAGGCCAACCAGGAGCCGATCGCCCTGCCGGCAGAGAACGGGCCGGCCCCCCAGCTGGAACCGGTGAAGGTGGCTGAGGTGGATGCGGAACTGGAGGAGCTGAAGCGCTCGATCGACCAGCTCTGAACCCGGAGGGCCCGGCGGCCTCCATACAATCCTCCTTTGCCACACCGCCGCCGTGTCCGTCGCCCAGCTCACAGACGCCAACTTCGAGAGCGAAGTGCTGGGGGCGTCCACGCCGGTGCTGGTGGATGTATGGGCCGCCTGGTGCGGCCCCTGCCGGCTGATGGCCCCGTTGATGGACTGGGCGGCCAGCGCTTACACCGGTCGGTTGGCGGTGGGCAAGCTGGAGGCTGATCCCAATCCCATCAGCCGCGACCTGCTGAAGGTGCAGGGCCTGCCCGCCCTGGTGCTGTTCCGCGATGGGAAAGAGGTGGCCCGCCACGAGGGGGCCCTGGCCCAGGCCCAGTTGCAGGCCTTCCTGGATGCCCATCTCTGATCGGCTGGCCCAGCTGGGCAGTGGCGTTTTTGCCCGCAACGACCGCCGCAAGGCCGCCTACCTGGGCCGTGCCGGCGCCCCCGCCAGCGGGCTGCCGCCCTTGCTGGACCTCTCCCTGGGCTCCACGGATCTGCAGCCCCCGGCCGTGGCGATCGAGGCGATGGCGGCCCAGCTGGGCCGGCCCGAGAGTGCCGCCTACTGCCTGCACGCCGCCACAGCCCCCCTGCGCCAGGCCGTGGCCGCCTGGGCCCAGCGGCGCTTCGGTGTGGAGGTGGACGCCGAGCGGGAGGTGCTGCTGCTGGTGGGCTCCCAGGAGGGCACCGCCCACCTGCCTCTGGCGGTGCTCAATCCAGGCGATGGGGCCCTGCTCCTCGACCCCTACTACCCCTCCCACATGGGTGGCCTGCGGCTGGCCTCGGCCCGGCCCCGCCTGCTGCGCCTCGATCCGGCGGCAGGCTTTCGTCCGGACTTCGAGCAACTCAGCGCAGACGAGTGGCAGCAGCTGGGGCTGATGGTGCTGGGTTTTCCCCACAACCCCACAGCCACCACCGGGGAGCAGTCCTGGCTGGATGGGGCGGTGGCCAAGGCCCTGCAGCACGACATCGTGCTGGCGCACGACAACCCCTATGTGGATCTGGCCCTGGAGGGCGAAGCGCCGGCCCTGCTCCGCAACCCCGCCTGGCGGCAGTGCGGCATTGAGTTCTTCTCCTTCTCCAAAAGCTGGTGCCTGGGGGGCTATCGGCTGGCGTTCGCGATCGGTGCGGAGTGGCTGATCACCGCCCTGCGCCAGCTCAAGGGGGTGGTGGATTTCAACCAGTCGCTGGCGCTGCAGGCCGGGGCGATCGCCGCCCTGGAGCAGGCCCCCGACTGGCCCGCCCGCCTGCGCCAGGTGTACCGCGGACGCCGCGACACGATGGCGGCGGCGCTGAGCGCCCAGGGCTGGCCGGTGCGGCTGCCTTCAATGGCTCTTTACCTCTGGCTGCAGTTGCCGCCGCCGGCCCGGGCGATGGAGTCCGAGAGCTTCTGCGCGGCCTTGCTGGAGGCCACCGGCGTGGCGCTCACCCCGGGCAACGGCTTCGGTCCCGGCGGTGAGGGCTGGCTGCGGCTGGCGCTGGTGCATCCCGAGGCCCAGCTGGAGGCGGGTGCTGCCCGGATCGGCCGGTGGCTGGCCAGCCTCTGACGCCCCAGCCCCCGCCGGCTCTTGTCCTGCGCTGGCAACGGCGGCATCTGCCGGTGTGTGCCAGCACGGAGATCGAACTGGCCCGCTGGCTGGCTGAGCGGGAGACGGCTGGCCGTCCCTTGCCGGCGGACGGCATCGCCCTGCTGGTGCGGGCCCGCCGCCAGAGGTTCGGCAGGGGGCAGCAGGGCCGGCTCTGGCACTCTCCCGCGCAGGGGCTCTGGGTGAGTGCCGCCATCCCCTGGCCCTCCCAGCCCGGCACTGCCGCCCTGGGGCTGGCGGTGGCCGTGGGCCTCGCCCTGCAACTGGAATCGCTTGGCCTGAGGCCCCAGCTCAAGTGGCCCAACGACCTGCTGCTGGAGGGACGCAAGCTGGCGGGCCTGCTGCCCCGGCTGCGCCATCGCGGCGGCCAGGTGCGCTGGGCCCAGGTGGGCATCGGCCTCAATGGTCGCAACCGGGTGCCCCAGGGGGCGATCAGCCTGGCCAGGGCCCTGTCCGCCGGCCGGCCGGGGCATCCCCTGGCGGCGCCCCGGCGGCTGGAGCCCCGCCTGCTGGCCGCCCTGGAATGGGCTGTTGCCTCGGCTCCAGCCGCTGAAGACGTCCGCGCCCTTGCCGAGGCGCGGTTGTGGCGACCGGCTGGAGGCGTGGAACATGGCGGCCGGCACTGGCAGGTGGAGGGGCTGGAGCGCGATGGCCGCCTGTTGCTGCGCAGCGGTCCGTTGCTGACGCGGCTGCAGCGCTGCATTTGAGTGCCGCGAAGGGCTTCGCGCCCGGAAGTTTTTTATACTTGCTTCGCCAAAGGCAGGTCGGCCATCAGCTCTGCCCTGTCCCGCTTCAGGGTTCTGGTGAACGTCCTGTTCAGCCCAGCCTTGGAGCGCACGTTCACCAGGCGTCCTGCAGCCCGGTTCCCCGTTTCCCGCCCTCCCTTCAGCCCAGGTTTGCCAGTGGCCCGCCGTTCTGCCCGTTCCTCCATGCGCGGAGTACCCCTGCTGGTGGCCGCTTCCCTGCTGGCGGCCCTGCCCGGCCTGGCGGGCCTCGAAACGATCGAACAGCCCCAGGCCCCCGTGGCCCTGCCGCCACCTCCACCGGTTCAGGAGGCGGCGCCCCTCAGGCCCGCTCCTGCGGCCAGCCAACCCCAGGCCCAACCCCTGCCACCCCAGGCCCAACCCCAGCTGGCCCGTCCAGCCCAGCCCATCGCGCCCCAACCCCTGCGCTTCGACCAGTCCCTGGATGAGCTGGTGCGCCAGGGGGTGGTGAGCCCTGCTGAACGGCAGCGCATCCGCACGGGAGCAACAGCCACGCCCCAGCAATCTCCTGCCCACCAGAAGGCCTGCAGCAGTGGTGCCCTTTCCGAGCAGGAGTGCACCAGCGGTGTGGTGGTGCGCTGGCGGGGCAAGAACGGCAGCGAGGCTCCAGCCCTGCAGGGCCCCGGCGATCCCCAGGCCCCTCTCCCCTCTGCAGGAGAACTGGCGCCGATCGGCTTCAGCGAGGGGGGTGGTCCCCAGCCCCTGAGCACGCCCCTCACCGTGCCGGTGTCGGCGCTGATGGCCGGCGCCGATGGCAGCTTCAGCCTCTCGAGCGTGTTTGCCATCACCCCCCGTCCGGGGCCGGTGGCAGGCAATGGCAACCGCCGGCTCCTGTTCCCGCTGATCGGGCCGGCCGCGATCAGCAGTGGCTTCGGTTTCCGCCTGCATCCGGTGCTGGGCAGCTGGCTGATGCATGCCGGCAAGGACTTCGCTGCCCCTGAGGGCACGCCGGTGGTTGCCGCCCTTGGGGGCCGGGTGGTGAGCAGCGGCATGGCCGGTGGCTACGGCCTCACCGTGGAGGTCGAGCACGACAACCCCAGGCGCCGCACCCTCTACGCCCATCTCAGTGAACTGTTCGTGAAGACGGGCGACCGGGTGCGCCAGGGCGAGGTGATCGGTCGGGTGGGCAGCACCGGCATGAGCACGGGTCCCCACCTCCACTTCGAGCTGCGCCTTCCCCAGGATGGCGGCTGGGTGGCGGTGGATCCAGGCGATCTCGATCCCGGCCCGGCCGGCATCGGTGTGGGCAACGACGCCGTGGCCCTGTTGATGGGTCAGCTGCTGCAACGGCTGGAGCGCCCCCAGGTGCAGGCCCAGGCTCCGCTTCAGCCTCAGCTGCAGCAACTCGCCCCTCAGGCACCCGGCGGTGCCAGGGCCGGCACCCAGTTGCCGCGCAGCCTCATGACTGACTGACCGACTGATCGACTGATCCAATCAAGCGGCCGTCGCGGAACTGCACCACCTGCTCGGCCCGGGCGGCCACCTCGTTCTCGTGGGTCACCATCACCAGGGTGATGCCGCTGCGGTGCAGTTCATCGAAGATCGCCAGCACCTCTTCGGTGGTGCGGGAATCAAGGGCGCCGGTGGGCTCGTCGGCCAGCAACATCGCCGGATTGTTGATGATCGCCCGGGCGATGGCCACACGCTGCTGCTGGCCGCCGGAGAGTTGGTTGGGTTTGTTGTTCAGGCGCTGGCCAAGCCCCACCCGCTCCAGGGCCTCCTCGGCCCGCCGGCGTCGTTCGGCGGCCGGCACGCCGGCGTACACCATCGGCAGCATCACGTTTTCCATCGCCGTGAGCTGGGGCAGCAGGTGAAACTGCTGGAACACGAAGCCCAGCTGGTGATTGCGCAGGTCGGCGAGGGCGTCGTCGTCGAGGGATTCCACGGGCACGCCGTTGAGCCGGTAGCTGCCGCCACTGGGGCGATCCAGGCAGCCGAGGATGTTCATGGCCGTGCTCTTGCCGGAGCCTGAGGCACCCATCACCGCCAGATAGTCGCCCGCCTGCACCGTGAGATCGAGGCCGTCCAGGGCCCGCACTTCGGCATCGCCGCTGCCGTACACCTTCTCCACGCCGATCAGCTCGGCCACCGGGGGTGCTGCGCCGGCCATCAGCCCAGGGCTGCCTGCAACATTGGAGTGCCCACCACGGCCTGGCTGGCCCAGGTGAACAGGGGGCTGGAGAGGATGCCGCCGACGGCGGTGACGATCACGCAGCCCACCAGGCCGGCCCGCAGGGCCGGCAGGCCGGGCAGGCTCCAGCTGATGGCGGGGTAGGCCTTCACCACATCGGAGGCCTCCTGGGGCTCCTTCACCACCATCATCTTGATCACCGAGATGTAGTAGTAGATCGACACCACCGAGGTGATCAGGCCCACCACCACCAGCAGGTACTGGCCGTCGGCCCAGCCGGCGAAGAACAGGTAGATCTTGCCGAAGAAGCCGAGCATCGGCGGGATGCCGCCCAGCGACAGCAGGCAAAGGCTCAGCCCCAGGGTGATTAGCGGATCCTTCTGGTACAGACCGGCGTAATCACTGATCCGGTCGCTGCCGGTGCGCAGCGAGAACAGGATGATGCAGGCGAAGGCGCCCAGGTTCATGAACAGGTAGGCGGCCATGTAGAGCACCATGGCGGCGTAGCCGTCCTCGGTGCCGCACACCAGGCCGATCATCACGAAGCCGGCCTGGCCGATCGAGCTGTAGGCCAGCATCCGCTTCATCGAGGTCTGGGCCAGGGCCACCACGTTGCCCAGCACCATCGAGAGCACCGCCAGCACGGTGAACAGCAGCTTCCACTGGGTGTCGAAGCTGCCGAAACAGCCCACCAGGATGCGCAGGGCCAAGGCGAAGCCGGCAGCCTTGGATCCCACCGAAAGGAAGGCCACCACCGGCGTGGGCGAACCCTCATATACGTCGGGGGTCCACTGGTGGAAGGGCACGGCGGCGATCTTGAAGGCCACGGTGGCCAGCACGAACACCAGCGCGAGGGCGGCGATCGGGCTGGCGCTGGTCTGCAGGGCCACACCCACCGCCTCCAGGCTGGTGGATCCGCCCGTGAGGCCATAGAGCAGGGAGGCGCCGTAGAGGAACACGGCAGCGGCGGCCGAGCCCACCAGCAGATATTTGAGCGCTGCCTCGGAGCTGCGGGCGTCCCGCTTCATGTAGCCCGAGAGCAGGTAGCTGGCCACCGAGAGGGTTTCCAGCGACACGAAGATGCTCACCAGGTCGGTGGAGCCACACAGGAACATGGCCCCGAGGGTGGCGGCCAGCAGGATCGCCGCGTATTCACCCACCGGCGTGCCGCTCTGCTCCACGTAGCGCCAGCTGAGCATCAGCGTGATCAGGGTGGAGGCGGCCACCACCGCCCGGAAGGCGATTGCCAGGTTGTCGGCCAGGAAGCTGCCCAGAAACGATGGGGCCAGGGCCGGATCGTTCCACTGCAGGGCCAGCAGCACCAGGGCCCCGCCCAGGCCGGCGTAGCTGAAGGGCGGCACCCAGCGGCTGGCGGCCTTCTCGCCGGCCAGATCCACCAGCAGGCAGGCCAGCAGGGCCACCAGCACCGCTGCCTCCGGGGCGATCGTGCCGGCATTGAGCTGGCTGGCCAGGTTGGCCACGCCTGCCCCGCTGCCGATGGCGTCGACCGCGGGATTGACCGCGGTGAGCAGGGCGCCGGGCAGGGACATCACAGCGGCTTGAGCCAGGTTTGCTGGGGGTGACTGTAGCCGTGCTGTTTCCACCCACTGGACAGGTGGTGCGATAAAGAGGGAAGCGGTCGTCCACCTGCCTGTGGGTCACACCCTGGTCATCGTCGAGAGCCCCACCAAGGCCCGCACCATCCGCGGCTTCCTGCCCAAGGACTTCCGGGTGGAGGCCTCGATGGGCCATGTGCGGGACCTGCCCAACAACGCCAGCGAGATCCCGGCGGCCCACAAGGGGGAGAAATGGGCCAACCTCGGCGTCAACACCGCCAACAACTTCGAGCCCCTCTACGTGGTGCCGAAGGACAAGAAGAAGGTGGTGAAGGAACTGAAGGACGCCCTCAAGGGCGCCGACCAGCTGCTGCTGGCCACGGACGAAGACCGGGAAGGGGAATCGATCAGCTGGCACCTGCTGCAGCTGCTGGGCCCCAAGGTGCCGGTGAAGCGGATGGTGTTCCACGAGATCACCAAGGAGGCGATCGGCCGGGCCCTGGAGCAGACCCGCGAGCTCGATATGGAGCTGGTGCACGCCCAGGAGACCCGCCGCATCCTCGATCGGCTGGTGGGCTACACCCTCTCGCCGCTGCTGTGGAAGAAGGTGGCGTGGGGGCTGAGCGCCGGCCGCGTCCAGTCAGTGGCGGTGCGCCTGCTTGTGCAGCGCGAGCGGGCCCGCCGGGCCTTCCGGAGCGGCAGCTACTGGGACCTCAAGGCCCGGCTGGAGCAGGCCGGCAGCGCCTTTGAGGCCAAGCTCAGCCAGTTGGGCGGCGTGAAGATCGCCGGAGGCTCCGACTTCGACGAGAGCACCGGTGGCCTCAAGGCCGGCAGCAAGGTGCGTCTGCTGGCCGAGGCCGAAGCCCGCCAGCTGCGCGAGGCGGTGCTCGCCGCCCCCTGGCGGGTGGCGGCCGTCGAGGAGAAGCCCACGGTGCGCAAGCCGGTGGCGCCCTTCACCACCAGCACCCTGCAGCAGGAGGCCAACCGCAAGCTGCGGCTCTCGGCCCGGGAAACGATGCGCACGGCCCAGGGCCTCTACGAGCGCGGCTTCATCACCTACATGCGCACCGATTCGGTGCACCTCAGCGAGCAGGCGATCAGCGCCGCCCGCAGCTGCGTGGGCGCCAAATACGGCAAGGAGTACCTGAGCCCCAGCCCGCGCCAGTTCTCCACCAAGGCCCGCAACGCCCAGGAGGCCCACGAGGCGATCCGTCCCGCCGGCGAGAGCTTTCGCGATCCCAGTGCCACCGGCCTCGACGGCCGCGACCTGGCCCTCTACGAGCTGATCTGGAAGCGCACCGTGGCCTCCCAGATGGCCGACGCCAAACTCACCATGCTCAGCGTGGATCTGGAGGTGGATGGCGGCGCGCTGGGGCTGGCCAGCTTCCGCGCCAGCGGCAAGCGCATCGATTTTCCCGGCTTCTTCCGCGCCTATGTGGAGGGCTCCGACGATCCTGATGCGGCGCTGGAGGGCCAGGAGGTGCTGCTGCCGGCCCTCAAGAGCGGCGACCAGCCCGGCTGCCAGGAGGTGGAGGCCCTCGGTCACCAGACCCAGCCCCCCGCCCGCTACAGCGAGGCCGCCCTGGTGAAGATGCTGGAGAAGGAGGGCATCGGCCGCCCCTCCACCTACGCTTCGATCATCGGCACGATCGTGGACCGGGGCTACGCCACCCTGGCCGGCAATGCCCTCACCCCCAGCTTCACGGCCTTTGCGGTGACGGCCCTGCTGGAGGAGCACTTCCCGGACTTGGTGGACACCAGCTTCACCGCCCGGATGGAGAACACGCTCGATGAGATCTCCCACGGCCAGGTGCAGTGGCTGCCCTACCTGGAGAGCTTCTACAAGGGCGAAAAAGGCCTGGAAACCCAGGTGGCCCAGCGGGAGGGCGACATCGACCCCGGTGCCTCGCGCACGGTGGAGCTGGAAGGGTTGACCTGCGTGGTGCGCATCGGCCGCTTCGGCGCCTACCTGGAAACCAAGCGCGTCGCCGACGACGGCAGCGAAGAGCTGCTCAAGGCCACCCTGCCCCAGGAGATCACCCCGGGTGACCTTGATGCCGAGAAGGCTGAGCTGATTCTCAAGCAGAAGGCCGAGGGGCCCGAGGCGCTGGGGGAAGACCCGGAAACCGGCGAGGCGGTGTATCTGCTGTTTGGCCAGTACGGCCCCTACGTGCAGCGGGGCCAGGTGAGCGACGACAACCCCAAGCCCAAGCGGGCCTCGCTGCCCAAGGGCGTCAAGCCCGAGGAGCTCAAGCTCGAGGATGCCCTGGGGCTGCTGCAGTTGCCGCGCCAGTTGGGCGAACACCCCGATGGCGGCCGTATCGATGCCGGCCTGGGCCGCTTCGGGCCCTATGTGGTGCACCACAAGGGCAAGGGCGAGAAGGACTACCGCTCCCTCAAGGCCGACGACGACGTGCTGCTGGTGGGCCTGGACCGGGCCCTGGAGCTGCTGGCCATGCCCAAGAAGGGCCGCGGTGGCCGCACGGCCCTGAAAGATCTTGGCACCCCCGATGGCGACGACGAGGCGATCCAGTTGTTTGATGGCCCCTATGGTCTCTATGTGAAGCAGGGCAAGGTGAATGCCTCCCTGCCGGAGGGCACCACGGCCGACACGATCACCCTGGAGCAGGCCGTGGAGTTGCTGGCGGCCAAGGCGGCGAGCGGCAAGACCAAGGGCCGCAAGACCCCCGCCAAAGCGGGCACGACCGCCCGCAAGCCTGCGGCCAAGACACCCGCTGCCCGCAAGGCTCCCGCCACCACCAAGACCGGTCGCCTGCGCGCCAGTGCCGTGCGGGTGATCAAGGCTGCCGACAACTGATGGCCGCCCCTCGCCCGCTGCTGCCCTGTCTGGCCCTGCTGCTGGCCCTGCCCCTGGCGGCCTGCAGTGGCACCCCCTTCGGCCAGCAACTGAGCGACAGCTTCTCCGGTCCCGGCGTTTCCCCCCCAGCCCAGCAACCCCAGGCCAACAGCACCCCCGGTCCCAGAGCTCCAACAACTCCCACCGGCACGCCGTCCTCCGCCACGCCTGCCGCTAGGCCTGCGCCTCCCCGACCTGCAGCCCTGGCCCCGGCGCCCTACCGCTTGATCCTGCGCCTGCCCGCCGCCGACCCGGCGGCCCCCGCCGAAGCGGTGACGGAGGCCCTGCGGGCGGCTGGGGTGAGCTTTGAAGTGGAAACGATCGAGCGGGTTCCCGCAGCCAACGCTCCCGGCGAGCCGGTTCCAGCCCCGCAGCCCCCCTCCCCGCAGCCCCCCTCCCCGTCTCAGGCCCCCTTGCCTGCCCCCGCAGCCCGGCCGGCCCCAGCCCCCCGCTAATGGCCGCGCCGCTCAGCCCCCGGCAGACGCGCCAGCTGATGGACACCGCTTACCTGGCGGCTGCCACCGGCCTGCTGTGGGTCGCCCTCTACTACCTGCCGGTGGGCAGTCCCTTGTTCCGGCTGGCCCTGCCCCTGCCGCTGGCCCTGCTGCAGTTGCGCCATGGCTGGCGCTGCGCTTGGGAGGGAATGGTGGTCACCGCCCTGCTGCTGGTGGTGCTGATGGGGCCGATCCGGGGGCCGCTGGTGGTGTTTCCCTACGGACTGCTCGCCCTGTGGCTGGGTTGGTGCTGGCGTCGGCGCTGGAGCTGGTGGCTGAGCTGGGGGGTTGGCAGCATCATCGGCACCCTGGGTTTTCTGGTGCGGGTGGCCGTGCTCTCACTGATGGTGGGAGAGAACCTCTGGGTGGTGATCACCTCCGCCGCGGCCGGGTTGCTGGAGCGGCTGGCCGGGCTGCTGGGCCTGGCGGCGGGCGTGGAGCTGGCCCAGGTGCAGGTGGCGGCCGTGCTGCTGGTGTGGGTGCAGAACCTGATCGTGGTGCTGGCCCTGCACGCCGTGGCCTACTGGATCTTTCCCCGCCTCAAGGCGCCGATCAGTGAGCCGCCTGCGGCGCTGCGGGCCCTGGTGGCGGTGGATCCGCTCTGAGGGGAGGGCCGGGGCGATGGCTGCAGCGGCCGTTGCCGATCCCGTGCCCTGGCCGCGCAGCCGCCTGCTGCTGCTGCTGGCTGCCACCGAGACGGCGGCCGTGCCGGGCATCTCGGCGGCCGGAGCCACGCCCGCCTCGCGCCGGGGCACGGCGGCGGCCGACGCCGAGCTCTTGCTGGCCGGGCCTGGAGCTCCCCGGCCCCATGCCCTGCCGCCGCTGCCGGCGGGGGTGAGTCCGGCCCTAATCAGCCATGTGGTGCTGCGGGAACTGGGCTGGCTGGAGCGCTCCCTGGTGCTGGATCTGGGCTGCGCGGTGGCGCCGGCGGTGCCCCATCTGCGCCTGCCCGCCGCTGAGAGTGCCGGGCCGGCGCGCTGCCTCAGTTCCGGGCGGGCCATGGACCCCGCGCGGGTGGAGGCCCTGCTGCGCCGTGGCCGGGCCTGGGGGGAGCGGCTCACGCCCGCCGAACCGCTGGTGCTGGCCGAGTGCGTGCCGGGAGGGACCACCACGGCCCTGGCGGTGTTGCGGGGGTTGGGACTGCCCGCCGACGGCCTGGTGAGCGGCAGCCTGCGCACCAGTGCCCACGGGCTGAAGGCCGAGCTAGTCCGGCGCGGGCTGGCGGCGGCGGACCTGGCGGACCTGCCCACCGCCGCCAGTCCCCAGCGGGTGCTGGCGGCGGTGGGCGATCCGATGCAGGCCCTGGCCACCGGCCTGCTGCTGGGGGCGGCGGCGCGGGGGGTGCCGCTGCTGCTGGCGGGGGGCAGCCAGATGGCGGCGGTGCTGGCCCTGGCCCTGGCCCTGGCCCCGCCCGCGGCCCGGGCCAGGCTGGCCGCCGCGGCGCCGATCGCCACCACGGCATGGGTGGCTGAGGAGCCCGACAGCGACCTGCAGCGGCTGCTGGCCCTGATCGGCGGGTACTGGCAGGTGCGGCCCCGGCTGGAGGTGGCCGGCCTGCGCTTTCACCACTGCAGCAGCCCGGCCCTGCAGGACTACGAGCGCGGCTACGTCAAGGAGGGGGTGGGGGCCGGAGGGCTGGCCTGGCTGTGGCAGCGGCTGGGCCGGGACCCCCAGGTCCTGGCCCAGGCCTGTGACCGGGCCTGCGCGCTGCTGCTGGCCGGGCAGTGGTCCGGTCCTGGGTCGGTGCCTAGGGTCTCGGAATGATCGCCTCCCCCCCGTCCCTGGGCCGCCGCCGCTTGCTGCAGCTGGGCCTGGGCGCCAGTGCTCTGCTGGCCCTGCCGGCGGGGCTGACGGGCTGCCGCCAGGGCCAGGCGGAGGACCTGCTGATGGTGGCGGGCGAGCTGCCGCAGGCCTGGTGGCGACGGCTGCCTGCCCCCTGGCGGGGCCGCTCTCTGGATTCGCCCGTCGCCGTGCTGGAGCAGCTGCAGACCAGCTCCAGGTCCCCAGGGACGCATGGGCTGGTGAGCCTCGCCGACGGTTGGGCCACCAGCGTGCCCAGCAGCCGCTGGCAGCCGCTGCAGGCCCCCGACCTGCTGGGGCGGCTGGCCAACTGGGCGGAGCCGATCAGCCGCCTGTTCGGCCCGGCGGATGGGCCGGCCCTGGCCTTTCCCTGGGCCTTCAGCCCCTGGGTGCTGGTGCTGCGCTCCCGCCCCTCCCTGGCCGCCCGGGCCCAGGAGGGTTGGGACCTGTTGCTCGATCCCAGCCTCACCGGCAAGCTGGTGCTGCCCTCGAGCCCCCGGCTGTGCATCGAGCTGATGGGCCGGGATTTCGATCGCATCGCGGCCCTGCGGCGCCAGGCCCTGGCCTACGACGACCGCGATGGCCTCAGCCTGCTGCTCAGTGGTGAGGCCGAGGCCGCGGTGCTGCCGCTGCGGCGACTGATTCCCCTGCTGCGCCGTGATCAGCGCCTGCAGGTGGTGCTGCCCGCCAGCGGCGCCCCCCTCAGCTGGCAGCTGCTGCTGCGTCCCACGGGCGCCTCGGCGCCCCTCCCCCTCGACTGGATCGCGGCCGCCCTGGAGCCGCCACTGCTGGCGGCGCTGCTGCAGGCAGGTTGGGTGCCGCCCCTGTCCCGCGCCGTGCTGGAGCCCCAGGTGCGCCGCTTTCCCGAACCACTGGCCGCGCTGCTGCTGCCCGACCAGCAGGTGCTGGAGCGCTGCTGGAGCCTGCCGCCGCTCACGGTGCCCCAGCGCCTGGCCCTGCAGACCGTGTGGGATGCCAGCGGCCTGCCGGACTAGTCGGACCGACCTCCTGTTCAGCCCCAGAGCCGTCGGCGCGGCGCGGCGGCCAGGCGGCGGTGGGTGTCGGCCAAGAGGTGGGGGATCGGCAGCTGGTGGGGGCAGCGGGGCAGGCAGGCGCCGCAGTGGCTGCAGGCCTCGGCATTCAGCTCCTCCCACCAGTGGCCGGCCCGGCCGATCAGGTTGTAGCGCTCCTCGGCATAGGTGTGCATGCCATGGCCGATGGCCAGGTTGCGCAGGCGCAGCAGCTCGGGGATCGGCACGCCGTTGGGGCAGGGCAGGCAGGCCCGGCACTGGCCGCAGCGCTCGGTTCCCAGGCGCTCCTGGCCGGCAGTCGTGAGCCGCGTCAGGGTCTGGTGATGCTCAGTGCTGAGCCAGGGGCGCTGGGCCTCGGGAGCGGCAAGGGCGGCGGCCCAGGCCAGATCGCCCGGCTGCTCGGCCCCCAGGCTCAGGGTGGAGATCCCCTGATCGAGCAGGAAGCGGTAGGCCAGCTCCAGGGGGTGGAACGGGGCGCAGTCGGCCAGCAGCTCGGGCGGAGGGTCGTAGAGGCGGCCGCCCTTGTCGGCCGGGGAGATGGCCAGCACGCCGATGCCCTCGCCCAGGGCAGCGCGGGCCAGGGGCAGGCGCGTCTGGTCGAACAGGTGCAGGTGCAGGCTGCACACCTGGAAACGGCCCGTGGCCAGGGCGGCCTCGATCAGCTCCGTGCTGCCGTGGCTGGAGAAGCCCACCTGGCCCACCAGCCCCTCGCCGCTGGCCCAGGCCAGCAGCTCGGCGCCGGGGCCGCGGGTGGCCCATTGCAGGTGTTCGGGGCGGTTGAGGCCGTGCACCGCCAGGGTGGTGAGCTGGGCCACACCCAGGCGCTGGAGGATGGCGCGCAACTGGGCCTGGCCGCTCTGCAGCGCGGCGCCGGGCAGCAGTTTGCTGGTGATCCGCCAGCCGCCCTCGGGGCCCAGGCCCTCGGCAGCAAGGCCGGCGAGGGCCTGGCCGAGGAAGCTCTCGGCGGGGCCGTAGGCCGGCGCGGTTTCCAGATGGTTGATGCCCGTGGCCAGGGCCGCCCGCAGCACCGCGTCCATCTGGGCGGCACTGCCGAGGGCCCGCATCGTGCCCAGCGTGAACACCGATACCGGCGGGCCGGTGCCGTAATCGCGCTCAGCCAGCGGGGGCACTGGGGGGCTCGCCCGGGTCGCTCTCGCCGGGCCCCTCCTCCCCGGCGTCGCCGTTGCCTGGCTGGGGCTCGGGTTCGGGGTGGGCCTTGCTGAGGTGGCGCACCAGCTCGGCCGGGCTCACCGAGTCGAGAAAGCGGCGGAAGTCGGCGGCGTCCTCGGCGTCGGCCTCGGCATCCACCGGCATCGAGGCATCGGCCACCACCTCCTCCAGCATCCAGATCGAGCTGCCGGTGCGCACGGCCAGGGCGATGGCGTCACTGGGGCGAGCATCGAGTTCCAGGCCTGGCTTGCCCTCGCCGCGGCTGAGTTTGATCACGGCCCGGAAGGTGCTCTCCTCGATGGCGTGGATGATCACCCGCTCCAGCTGCAGGTCTCCCGCCTCCAGCAGGGCCACCATTAGGTCGTGGCTGAGGGGCCGTGGCGGCTTGTCGTCACCGAGGCCCGCCAGGATGTTCTGGGCTTGGGCCTGGTCGATCCAGATCGGCACCTGGCGCCGGCTGCCCGGGTCGCGCAGCAGCACGATCGGGCTGCGGCTGGCCGCATCGAGGGCAATACCGGCAACGCGCATTTCCACCATGGTGTTGCGAAGCCCCTTGCACGATTATGGCCAGGGCTTTGGGCTGCTGAGCCGAAACGGAGGGGCAAATGTTCACCGGTCTGGTGCGGGCCACCGGCACGATTGAACCGGCGGAGGGCGGAGTGCGGCTGCGCTGGAGCAGTTCCGGCTGGCCACCGGCGGAGCTGGCCCTGGGGGACAGCGTGGCTGTGGATGGGGTCTGTCTCACCGTGGCCGAGCGGCTGGCCGATGGCTTCCGGGCCGACGTGAGTGCCGAGACCCTGGGCCGCAGCACCCTGGCGGCCAAGGCCCGCGGGCGCGCCGCCGTGAACCTGGAGCCGGCCCTGCGCCTGGCCGACCGGCTCGGTGGCCACCTGGTGAGCGGCCATGTGGATGGACTCGGAGAGGTGCGCGTCGCCGAGCGGCAGGGCGGCGAGAGCTGGCGGTTGGAGCTGGCCTGGCGCGATCCGGCCTACGGCCGCTATGTGTGTGAGAAGGCCAGCGTGGCCGTGGATGGCATCAGCCTCACGGTTGCGGGCTGCAGCGCCGACGGCAGCCAGTTCTGGATCGCCGTGATTCCCCACACCTGGGCTGAGACCACCCTGCACCGCCTGCGGCCCGGTGATGCGGTGAATCTGGAGGCCGACCTGCTGGCCAAGTACACCGAGCGGCTGCTGGCCAGCCGAGGGGGCGAGCCGGCCCAGCCCCTCGATCGCGCCTGGCTGGCGGAGCACGGCTGGTCCTGAAGCAGGGCGACTGGGGCCTCGCACCGTAACGCTTGCCTGCCAGGCGGCTGGCCTGCTGGAACACCCTGCCTAGGGTGCGAGCAGCTGCCTTTCACGCCCGTGGCCAGCACGTCCAGTCTGCGCGCGTTCACCCTGTTTGAAGGGGTGTTGATGCTGGTGCTGGGCGTGATGGCGCTGATCTTCCCCGTGGTGGCTTCGGTGTGGGCCACCGCCGTGGTGGCCCTCGGCTTCCTGGTGGGAGGGATCGTGGGCTGGATCAACAACCTGATGCGGGCCCGGTTGCTGGGTCGCTGGCTCGTGTTCTGGCGGCTTGTGGTCTCCACCCTCTTCCTGGTGGCGGGCGCCAGCATGATTCAGCAACTCGGCGCCGGGCTGGCCACTGCCGTCCTGCCCGTGGCCAGCCTGGCCCTGGCCATCGGCCTGGTGTTCGTGCTGGAGGGCCTTGTGGCGCTGGGGGTATCGCTCAGCCACCGCCAGATCCGGGGCTGGGGCTGGGGCCTGCTCAACGGAATCGTGACCCTCGTGCTGGGGGTGCTGATCCTGAGCATGGGCAAAGCCGGCCTGATCAGTGTGATCGGCATCCTGGTGGGGGTAAGTTTTCTGTTCAGCGGGATCGACCTGCTCAGCTTCAGTGCCAGCTTCCACGACGACTGAGATCCCGGACTGAGATCTGGCTGCAGTGCAGCCCTGCCTGGCCCGATCCTGCAGATCACGCCTCAGGGTGTTGAGCAGTGCTGGAATCGAGAGGCATCAGCCAGATGGAACGGGTGTCCTGGTGGATCTCGATCCGGAATTCCTGCCCGGGCTGCAGTCCCAGGCGGCGGGTGTAGGCACTGCCGATCAACAGGTTGCCGTTGCCATGCACGCGGGTGCGGAAGTCTGCCTGGCGTCCTTTCGGGCCACCATGGCCTGGTGAGGAGGCAGCTGAGGGCAGGGCATAGCCCTTGGCGGCCACCAGGGCCCGGTAGAAGCTCTTGCGCAACACCCGGCCACTGGGACCCACGTAGCCACAGGCCCTGGCGATTTCGTCCTCAGGCCTGTTGCTCAGAGCCCTGGCCCGATCCAGCAGGGCTTTGCCTTCCAGCATCTCGGTCTGTCCCGGGCCGTTGCCTGAGGCCATGGTGATGACTCTTGCGCGAGTGCCTGATCAGATTGTGCCCATCGGTTCAGGCCAACGGCAAGGGTCTGGATGGGGTAGAAGGCTTGGGAACGTTGACCGGAACGGGCCTGGATTGTGTTGCGGGTTCTCCGTTTTCACAGCAGGTAGATGATCCCGTAGAGCACCACCCAAATGCCATCCACAAAGTGCCAGTAGAGCTCAGCCGCCTCCAGCCCGAAGTGGTTCTCGGCGGTGATCGTTCCACCCGGTCGGGTCTGCAGGGCCACGATGGCGATGCAGATCGCCCCGAGGGTGACGTGCAGACCGTGGAAGCCTGTGAGGGCGTAGAAGGTGCTGGCGAAGAGGTTGTCAGTGAGCCCGAAGGGCAAGGTGAAGTACTCCACCATCTGGCCCGCGAGGAAAGCCAGCCCCAGGGCGCCGGTAAGCAGCAGCCAGTTGCGGGCAGCGGTGAGCTTGTTGGCCCTGCACTCCTTGCCTGCCCGGTGGAAGGTGAAGCTGCTCACCAGCAGCAGCACGGTGTTGATCGTGGGCAGCAGCAGCTCGAGCTCGTAGCTGCTGCCCTCAGGCAGGGGATTCACCGCCCGGAAGGTGAGGTAGGCAGCGAAGAAACCGGCGAAGGTCATGCCATCGGCCACCAGGAAAGTGGCCAGTCCGAACAGACGCAGATCCGGGTGCTCGTGCTGGTGGTCCTGACTGGCGGTGGTGGCCGCGCTGATGGCCTCAGCCGTGGTTGCTGGAGTGGTGCTGGTCATCGGGCCGGCTCCAGGGTGGGTTCGCTGGTCTCGGGGGCTCGCCCATAGCCGTAGGGCTCGGTGACCAGGGGGGCTTCGCCCTTCCAGTTCTCCACTGGCGGCGGTGAACTGGTGAGCCATTCGGGGGTGAGGGCGTTCCAGGGGTTATCACCGGCCTCCTGGCCGTTGATGGCCGTGACCACCACGTTGATCAGGAGTGGCAAGGTACTGATCGCCATGATCAATGCCCCCACACTGCTCACCTGGTTGAGGGTGGTGAAGGTGGGGTCGTATTCGGCCACGCGGCGGGGCATGCCGTTGAGGCCGAGCCAGTGCTGGGGCAGGAAGCAGAGGTTGAAGCCGATGAAGGTGAGCAGGAAGTGCAAGCGGCCCAGGTCTTCATTGAGCAGCCGACCTGTGAATTTGGGATACCAGTGGTAGAGGGAGGCGAAGATCACGAACACCGTGCCGCCATACACGATGTAGTGGAAATGGCCCACCACGTAGTACGTGTCGTGGACGTGGATGTCGAAGGGCACCTGGGCCAGGGTGATACCGGTGATGCCGCCGAACACGAAGTTGAGGATGAAGCCACAGGAAAACAACATGGCTGAATTCAGGGCGATCTTGCCGCCCCACAAGGTGGCCAGCCAGTTAAAGAATTTGATGCCCGTAGGCACGGCGATGAAGGAGGTGGCGATCGTGAAGAACAGGCGCATCCAGGGCGGTGTGCCGCTGGTGAACATGTGGTGGGCCCACACGATCAACCCCAGGAACACAATGCCCATGATGGAATACACCATCGTGGTGTAGCCGAACAGGGGCTTGCGGGAGTGCACCGGCAGGATCTCGCTCACAAGACCGAAGGCCGGCAGCACCATGATGTAAACGGCGGGGTGGGAATAGAACCAGAAAAGGTGCTGATACACCACCACGTTGCCGCCCAGGGCCGGGTTGAAGAAGCCGGTGTGGGCAATGATGTCGAAGCTCAGCAGAATCAGCACCCCTGCCAGAACCGGGGTGGAGAGCACCACCAGCAGGCTGGTGCCGAGCATTGCCCAGCAGTACATCGGCAGCTGCATCATCTTCAGGCCAGGCCGACGAAGCTTGAGCACGGTGGCGATGAAATTGATGGCCCCGAAGATCGAGCTGCCGCCCAGCAGAAGCACACTCAGAATCCACACCACCTGGCCGGCTGCCGGGGTGGTGAGGCTCAGGGGTGGGTAGGCAGTCCAGCCAGACTGGGCGGCGGCATCGGCCAGGAAATAGCTGCTGATCAACAGCAGGCCCGCGGGGGGAATCATCCAGAAAGCCACCGCGTTGAGCCTGGGGAAGGCCATGTCGCGGGCCCCCACGTAGAAGGGGATCAGATAGTTGCCGAAGGCCCCGTTCACCACCGGCACAATCCAGAGGAAGATCATCACCGTGCCATGCAGGGTGAGCGCCTCGTTGTAGGTGTCACGAGGCATGAAGTCCGAAAGGGGTGTGGCCAGCTCGGTGCGGATGGCGCCTGCCAGCAGCCCGCCCACCAGATAGAAGAGAAAGCCACACACCAGGTATTGCAGGCCGATCACCTTGTGATCGACGCTGAAGCTGAAGTAGCGCAGCCAGCCCCTGGGCTGGAGGGGTTCCTGCAGCTGGGGTTCCAGATCCCGGGGGGTGGCGACGGTCATGGCTGGAGTGCGGGCGGACGCGGCATCGATGGGCGGTTGAATCGAAGGTGGCGGCTGTGGGCTCAGGCTGATGTGGCGGGACTGTTCTGGGCCAACCAGGCCTGGTAGTCGTCCGGCTCGTGCACCACCACATTGGAGCGCATCCCACCGTGGTAAGGCCCGCACAGCTCGGCGCAGATCAGGGGGTAGGTGCCGGGCCGGGTTGCCGTGAATGACAGCAGGGTGGGCTGGCCGGGTATTACGTCCTGCTTGAGCCGGAACTGGGGCACCCAGAAGGCATGGATCACATCCCGGGCCTCCATGCGCAACTCCACGGGTTGACCGAGGGGCACATGCAGTTCACCACTGGTGATGCCGGCATCCGGATACTGGAAGATGAAGGCAAACTGCATCGCCGTGAGGTCCACCGTGATGGGGGCTGCCGCACTGGGCTGGGCAGAGTCATTGAGCACGGCCGCAGGACCGATACCCCCCCAAATGCGCGGTCGGCGTTCCAGATCCGTGGCCACGGCATCACCGGCCATGGCTGCGTGATCCATGGCTGCATGATCCATGGCGCCATGGTCCAAGGAGGCCATACCGCCCATGCGCTCGTAGATGTCGTAGCTGTAGATGCCCACGAAGAGAATCACCACAGCAGGAATGGCTGTCCACACGATCTCGAGGGGCAGATTGCCTTCGATGGCCGGGCCATCGGCCAGTTCGCCCGGGCGTCGACGGAAGCGCACCAGGCTGTAGACCAACACGATCAGGATGCCGAGAAACAGCATCGTGCCAATGCTGAAGAGAACCTGAAACAGGCTGTCGTAGGCGTAGGCGTTGGTGCTGGCGTCCTCCGGCAGGAGATTCACCCGGGTGCCGATCACCAGTCCTGTCACCACAAGGGCCGTTGTGGCTAGGCCGGTGGTGGCAGCAGTGCGGATTCGCACAGTTCATCTCGAGCGTTGCACCACCCTATGGGGGGTGATGCAGTCCTGCGAACCCGGTTCAGCTTTGGATGTGAAACGGCTCACATTGGCCCCGGCTGCTGCCGGCCTGTCTCCATCTGGGGACATCGGCAGGTTTGCACTGAACCGTGATCCGCCAATTGTTCTCTGTCTTGATATCAAGATCGCCAACCTGTTGCGGGCGCTCTGACTCCAGCCCGATCTGGCTACGGTGCAAATCGATTTCCGGGGTTTCGTGTCACGACCGGCGTCCGCCGTCCTCACCTCCCCCGGCCATGGGGCCCAGCTTCATGCTGTTGATACGTCATTGTCCCGATCGGTGCCGATCCTGCGCCATCTGGCCACCCTCACTGCCCATCTGGTGGTGGCCCTGGTGGCTCTGGTGGTGATCGGCGGTGCCACCCGGGTGATGCAGGCCGGACTGGCCTGTCCAGATTGGCCGCTCTGTTACGGCTCCCTGCTGCCTGGTGGTCAGTTCAACCTGCAGGTGTTCCTGGAGTGGTTCCACCGCCTTGATGCCTTCGTGGTGGGCGTGGCCCTGCTGGTGCTCACTGCGGCCAGTGGCCTGGCCCGGCGCCGGCTGCCTCCCTGGTTGCCTTTGGCTTCCCTCGCAGCCCTGGTGCTGGTGGCCGTGCAGGGCGGGCTCGGTGCCCTCACGGTGACCCGCCTGCTGGCCGCTCCCCTGGTCACGGCCCACCTGGCCACGGCGCTCACCCTGGTGGTTCTGCTCAGTGGGGTCCACCAGGGCCTGGTGGTTGCCGGGTCGGCCCGGGCTCCTGCCCTGCCCCGCTGGTGGCTGCCGCTGCTTGCACTGGCCCTCGCCCTGATGTTCGGCCAGTGCCTCCTCGGCGGCTCCCTGGCCAGCACCTGGGCTGCAGAGCGTTGCCTCACGGACGGTGACGGCTGCCAGCTCCTCTGGCGCCATCGGCTGGTGGCTAGGCCTGCGGCGCTGCTGGTGCTGCTCCTGCTGCCAGCCAGCTGGGCCCTGCCCTCAGGCCAGCGCTGGCTGCGCTGGGCGGCCCTGGCTGCAGCCCTGCTGGTGGCCGCTCAGGTGGCCCTGGGCGTCATCACCCTGCGTCTGGGGCTGACGGTGCCGGCGGTGACCATCGCCCACCAGGCGGTGGCGGCGCTGCTTGTCGCCCTGCTCGGAGCCAGCCTCGGCCGCTGTCTCGCCCTGCCGCCTGCTCCTGCCCCTCCGGTACTCCGTCATGGTTAGTGCTCCATCCCAGGCCGGTGCCCTGCTGCTGGCCAGCCAGCCCCCGCCGGTGCGGCCCTCGGTACGCCTGCCCGCCTGGCTGGAGGTGGCCAAGCCCCGTCTGATTCCTTTGTTGCTGGCCACCACCCTGGCTGGCATGGCCGTGAGTGATCCCTTGGGTTCGGGGCCCGTGCAGGCCGGCACCGTGCTGGCCACCCTCTTGGGCGGCAGCCTGGCGGCCGCGGCGGCCGGCGTTCTCAACTGCGTGTGGGAGCAGGACCTCGACGGGCGCATGCAGCGCACCAGCCGCCGGGCCCTGCCTTCCGGCCGGCTGGATCAGGGCCAGGCCCTTGGCCTGGCTGCCCTGCTCACCACCGTGGCCGTGCTGGTGCTGGTGCTGGCGGTGAATGCCCTGGCGGCCAGCCTGGCCCTGCTGGGCCTGTGCAGCTACGTGCTGCTCTACACCGCCCTGCTCAAGCCCCGCACCTCCCAGAACATCGTGATCGGCGGAGTGGCCGGCGCCATCCCTCCCCTGGTGGGCGCCGCCGCCAGCACCGGCCAGCTGGGCTGGGGGGGCTGGTGGCTGTTCGCCCTGGTGATGGTGTGGACCCCCGCCCACTTCTGGGCCCTCGCCCTGTTGCTGCGCGACGACTACCGCTCGGTGGGCATCCCGATGCTGCCGGTGGTCAAGGGGGTGGCCTTCACCGGCCGGGCCATCCGCCGCTACGCCTGGGCCACCGCGGTCCTCAGTCTCTTCGCTCCGCTGGTGCTGCCCGCCGGCGGACTGCTCTACGGCCTGCTGGTGCTGCCCTTCAATGGCCGCCTTCTCCAGCTCAGCGGCGCCCTGGCCGGTGAACCCGAGAACCCCCAGCGGGCCAGGGCCCTGTTCCGCTGGTCGATCCTCTACCTGTTCGGCATCTGCCTGCTGCTGCTGCTGGCACGGCTGCCTCTGGCCCAGGCTCTCTCCCTGCCGCCGGCTGCGCTGCCTACATTGACCCCCTGAAACCTGGGGCCCCGGCTCTGATGGGTGAGCCATTGATCCAGATCCACGATCTGCGCAAGTCCTATGGCCGCGGAGAGGGCACTGTTCAGGCCCTCGACGGCGTCCAGCTGAGCGTGCCTGAAGGCTGCCTCTACGGCTTGCTTGGACCCAACGGGGCCGGCAAGACCACCACCCTGCGCATCCTCTGCACCCTGCTGGCCCCCGATGGCGGCAGCGTGCGGGTGGCGGGGGTCGATGCCTTGCAGGACCCTCGCCGCGTGCGGTCCCTGCTGGGCTACGTGGCCCAGGAGGTGGCCATCGACAAGATTCTCACCGGCCGGGAGCTGCTCCAGCTCCAGGGGGATCTGTACCACCTCGATCGCGGCCTGCGGCAGCGCCGCAGCGCCGAGCTGATCGAGCTGCTGGGCATGGACGACTGGATCGATCGCCGCTGCGGTGGCTACTCCGGCGGCATGCGCCGCCGCCTCGACCTGGCCTGCGGCCTGTTGCACAGCCCCCGACTGCTGGTGCTGGACGAGCCCACCGTGGGGCTGGACATCGAGAGCCGGGCGGCCATCTGGCGGGTGTTGCGCGAGCTGTGCGAGGCCGGCACCACCGTGCTGCTCAGCAGCCACTACCTCGAGGAGGTGGACGCCCTGGCCGACCGGCTGGCAATCATTGACGCCGGTCGGGTGATCGCCGAGGGCAGTCCCGATGCTCTCAAGAATGACCTCGGGGGCGACCGGGTGACCCTGAGGGTGCGCGAGTTCAGCGATGCCGAGGAGGCCCACCGGGTGCAGCGGCTCCTTCAGGACTGCCCGGGAGTGCGCCAGGTTGTGGTGAATCGGGCCCAGGGCTATTCCCTCAACCTGGTGGTGGAGGACGCCGGAGCGGTGGACCTGCTGCGCCGCCAGCTGGCCGGGGCCGACCTGCCGGTGTTTGCCCTCGCCCAGAGCCGCCCCAGCCTCGACGATGTGTATCTCCAGGCCACCGGCCGCACCTTGATGGATGCCGAACTGGCCGTGGCGGGCAGCCGCGACGCCAAGGCGGAGCGCAAGCAGAGCATGCGTTGACGCCCGCGCGCCGGCCTGCCCCTTGGTTGCGGTCCGCCCATTCCTCTGGTCTGCCCGCTCTGTTGCCCTGTCTGCCTTCCACCCCCTGCCGTCATGACATCCGCGTCTGCCGCCGCTGAAATCAGCCAGGAAACCCTGGCCCTCACCCGGCGCCTGTTCGTACAACTGCAGCGCCGCCCCTCCACCCTGGTGGCCGGTGTGCTGCAGCCCCTCATCTGGCTGGTGCTGTTCGGTGCCCTGTTCGCCAATGCTCCGGTAGGCATGTTGCCCGGCGGTATGAGCTACGGCCGTTTCCTCGGTGCCGGCGTGATCGTGTTCACCGCCTTCAGCGGCGCCCTCAACGCCGGCCTGCCGGTGATGTTCGACCGGGAATTCGGCTTTCTCAACCGCCTGCTGGTGGCGCCGCTGCGCTCGCGCAGCTCGATCGTGCTGGCCTCGGTGCTTTACATCACCGCCATCAGCTTGATCCAGAGCCTGGCGATCATGGTCACCGCCGCCCTGCTGGGCTATGGCTGGCCCGGGGGGGCTGGCCTGCTGGTGGTGCTGGGCACCCTGCTGCTGCTGGTGTTCGCGGTCACTGCCCTGAGCCTGGGCCTGGCCTTCGCCCTGCCGGGCCACATCGAGCTGATCGCTGTGATCTTCGTGGCCAACCTGCCGCTGCTCTTCGCCAGCACGGCCCTGGCCCCCCTCTCCTTCATGCCCACCTGGCTGGGCTGGCTGGCGGCCCTCAATCCGCTCACGTTTGCCATCGAGCCGATCCGCGCGGCCTATGCAGGCCAGCTCTCCTTCAGTGCCGTCGTGCTGGAGGCCCCCTATGGAGAGCTCAGTGCCGGTGTCTGCCTGCTGGTGCTGGCGGGGCTGGCCGCAGGGCTGTTCCTGCTGATCCGCCCCCTGCTCAACCGCAAACTGAGCTGAACCCCACGTCTCGGCCCTCACCCTCCAGGCCAGAACATTCCCGATTCAGCGCTCCTGTTCCTTCTGCCACTGCGTACCAGCCATGTCCCAGATCTTCCCCAGGGGCCTGATCGTGTCTGTGCAGGCCCCTGAGGCATCTCCCCTGCGCGATCCCGGGGTGATCGCCGCGATGGCGGAGGCCAGCCTGCGCAACGGTGCCAGTGGCGTGCGGCTGGAGAGCCCGGAGCACATCGGTGCGGTGCGCCGCCGCTGCCCGGAGGCCCTGATCGTGGGCCTGTGGAAGCGCAGTTTTGCCGACAGTCCTGTGTACATCACCCCGGGTTGGGAGGAGATCCGCGCCGTTTGGGCAGCCGGTGCCGACGTGGTGGCCCTCGATGCCACCGAGCGGCTGCGGCCGGGTGGGGCCGACCTGGGGGCGCTGATCGCCCGCGCCCGCAAGGAGCTGGGGGCCGTGCTGATGGCGGATGTGGACAGCCTGGCCAATGGGTTGCGGGCGGCCGAGCTGGGCTGCAGCTGGGTGGGCACCACGCTCTATGGCTACACCGAGGCCACGGCCCATGAGAAGCCGCCTGGATGGCAGTTGCTGGAGGCGCTGCGCCGGGACCTGCCACCCGGGGTGGCCCTGATCTGCGAGGGCGGTGTGGCCTCGGCCGAGCAGGCCCGCCAGGCACTGGAGAAGGGCGCTGATGCCGTTGTGGTGGGCACGGCGATCACCGGCATCGACCTGCAGGTGGCCGCCTATTGCCAGGCCCTGGCCTGAGTCGGCCGACGGTCCGGCCAGCGGCAGCGAAAATTTTTCAGAAGCCAGGCGGGTACCAGTTCAGGGAGCGCACACAGTGGTAGGTGTGTTGTGCTGGCAGGGAGGACCCATGGAACGCACCCGGTTGTGGGCAGGCCCAGGGATGGTGTTGATGAGCACCATGCTGCTGGGGATGCCTCTCTCCAGTTTTCACCTGGGTCAGATCCAGGCGCTGAACCGGGAGTTGGGGCGCCTGTGCGGCAACCCCCCCCGGGAGGCCCTCAGTGTCTGCCGTATCCACGCTGCCCTCGTGCGCTCCCTCTGAAGGGGGCATCCCGAGAGGGACCTGCGCAGCTGGCGCTGTCCCCCAGGCCAGGGTCACATCATCCCGGGCATGCCCATGCCGCCCATGCCATCCATGTCGCCGCCCGGGGCAGGGGCTGGCGGTTCCGGCTTGTCGGCGATCACGGCCTCGGTGGTGACCAGCAGCGCGGCGATCGACACGGCGTCCTGGAGAGCCAGGCGGGTCACCTTGGCGGCATCGAGGATGCCGGCCGCCAGGAGGTCCTCGTACTGGCCGGTGAGGGCATTGAAGCCCTTCCCGTGCCGCAGGATCTCGGCACTCACCACGGCACCGTTGGCGCCGGCGTTGGCGGCGATCTGATGCAAGGGGGCCGCCAGGGCCCGCTGCACAATCTCCACGCCGGTGCGCTCATCGCCCTGGCAACCAGCCGCCAGCTCACTGAGCCCCTCAGCCAGTTCGAGAAGGGTGGTGCCACCGCCGGCCACGATGCCCTCCTCCACGGCCGCGCGGGTGGCATTGAGGGCGTCCTCGATCCGCAGCTTGCGGTTCTTCAGTTCGGTTTCGGTGGGGGCACCCACCTTGATCACCGCCACGCCACCGGCCAGCTTGGCGATGCGCTCCTGCAGCTTTTCGCGGTCGTAGTCCGAGTCGGTGCGCTCCAGCTCCCGCTTGATCGAGGCCACCCGGTCGGCCACGGCCTGCTGGTGGTCGCCGCTGGCCACGATCGTGGTGTCGTCCTTGGTGATACTGATGCGGCGGGCGTGGCCCAGGTCGGCCAGGGTCACCTTGTCCAGGGTCATCGCCTGGTCCTCGCTCACCACGGCGGCGCCGGTGAGGATGGCGATGTCCTGCAGGCTGGCCTTGCGGCGGTCGCCGAAGCCCGGGGCCTTGACGGCGGCCACCTGCAGCACGCCGCGGTTCTTGTTCACCACCAGGGTCGCCAGGGCCTCGCCGTCCACGTCCTCGGCGATGATCAACAGGGCCCGACCCGCCTTGCTCACGGCCTCCAGCACGGGCACCAGGTCGGTGATCGCACTGATCTTGCGGTCGGTGATCAGGATCAGGGCATTTTCAAAGACGCACTCGCGCCGCTCCTGGTCGGTGATGAAGTACGGCGACACGTAGCCGCGGTCGAAGGCCATGCCCTCGGTGATCTCCAGCTCGGTGGCCAGGGAGTTGGATTCCTCCACGGTGATCACCCCATCGGCGCTCACCCTCTCCATGGCCTCGGCGATCATCCGGCCGATCTCCTCCTCGTTGCCGGCGCTCACTGTGGCCACCTGGCGGATGGCATCGCCGCTCACGGCCTGGGCGCGGGCGGCGATCCCTGCCACCACCTGGGCGGTTGCCTGCTCCATGCCCCGGCGCAGACCCACCGGGTTGGCACCGGCGGCCACGTTGCGCAGCCCCTCGTGCACCAGGGCCTGGGCCAGCACGGTGGCCGTGGTTGTGCCGTCGCCAGCGGTGTCTTTGGTCTTGCTGGCCACCTGCTGGATCAGTTTGGCGCCCACGTTCTCGAACGGATCCTCCAGTTCGATCTCCTTGGCGATGGTCACCCCGTCGTTGACAATGTCGGGTGCGCCGAAGGAGCGCTCGAGGACCACGTTGCGGCCCTTGGGCCCGATGGTCACCTTCACGGCGTTGGCCAGGGCGTTCACGCCCCGCTCCAGGGCCGCGCGCGACTCATCGGAAAAGCTGACCAGCTTGGCCATCGGGAAAGGGAGATCTCTGGGGTCCCAGGCTCCCATGGCGGCTGCAGGATCAGCGGTGGGGAAAGCCGAATCCCGCTCTCGTCGATAGGGTTCGGCGAACAGTGCAAGGCCCCGGGGCCGCCGATGGACGACCTGCTCAGCCAAGCCCTGGATGCGCCCAGCGAGGTGGTGCTGCTCGATCCCACCACCAGTGCCAACGCCATGGTGTTCGTGTTGATCACGCTGCTGGGCGTGGGGATGGCGCTGATCTACGTGCCGCTGCGCCTGTTCCTCACCCTCACGGCCCGCAGCCGGCGGCTGCGGCTGTTGCAGCGCATCCGCCAGCTGCGTGAGGAGCTCGGCAAGCCGGTGGAGAGCCCGGGCAGCTCTTGATCAGTGGCTGGATCAGTGGCTGGTTGAGCCAGTGGCCTGTTCAGCGCATCACCATGCCGCCATCCACTTGCAGCACCTGGCCGGTCATGTAGGCGGCGGCGGGGTCGGCGGCCAGGAAGCGCACGGCGCTGGCCACTTCCGCGGGTTGCCCCATGCGGCCCAGGGGGATGACCTTGAGGATCGGCTCCTTATCGAGCTCAGCGGTCATGTCGCTGTCGATGAAACCGGGCGCCACGGCGTTCACCGTGACACCGCGGCTGGCGAACTCGGCGGCGCTGCTGCGGGTGAGACCGATCACGCCGGCCTTGGCGGCGCTGTAGTTGGCCTGGCCGGGATTGCCCATCAGGCCCACCACCGAGGTGATGTTGACGATCCGGCCGCTGCGGGCCTTGAGCATCGCGCGGCTCACGGCGCGGGTGCAGAGGAACACGCCGGTGAGGTTGAGGTCGATCACGCTCTGCCAGTCGGCGCTCTTCATGCGCATCAGCAGGCCGTCGCGGGTGATGCCGGCGTTGTTCACCAACACATCGAGGCGGCCCTCCTTCTCCAGAACAGCCTTCACCATCGCCTCCACCTGCTCCTCGTCGGCCACGTTGGCTTGGTGGGCCCAGGCCTGGCCGCCAGCTGCCTGGATCGCCGCCACCACGGCCTGGGCGGCGTCCGGGGAGCTGGCGTAGTTCACCACCACCGTGGCGCCGGCGCGGGCGAGTTCGGCGGCGATGGCCGCGCCGATGCCCCGGCTGGCCCCGGTGACGAGGGCGACCTGGCCGGCGAGGGGGGTGGCTGGGGGCATCGATGCAGGAAGGGGGGGTGTGATCGTATGGCCCGCCCAGCATCACCCCAGCCCGAGGGCCTGCAGCACGGCGTCGCTGTCCAGGCCGGCCAGCTGATCGGGCCTGCCCACGCCCCGCACACCCTCCCGGCTGGGCAGTTCCGAGGCGCTGCGGCCCAGGGCCACCAGCGGCAGGCCGAGCATCAGGGCCAACTCGATGGAGCTGGCCTCGCTGGCCAGCACCACATCGGCCGAGGCCAGCCGGGCGGCCCGGGCCCGGGCGGGACCCCCGCCCGCCGCCAGGGTGCGCAGGCCAGGCAGGCGCTGGCGGATGCGCTCGGGCAGGGCCTGCCACTGGTTGGCTGGCCAGTCGGCCGGGTCGCCGGCCGGCGCGAGCAGCAGCAGGGGGCCGTCGCCGCCGGGCAGCTCGGCGGCGGCGGCATCCAGGTCGGCCCTGGCCAGGCTGAGGCGGAAGGCGTCGGCATCGAGCCGTACGCCGATCGGCCGCAGAAAAGCCTCCCAGGCCTGCGCTTCCCAGACCCCTTGCGCCGGCTGCACGGTGTCGGTGGCGGAGAAGCCGCCGGCGGCCACCCGGGTGGGGATATGGCTCATCGACAGCATCAGGTCCACCTGGCGGCCGCTGGCGCAATTGATGCAGAGCTGGAAGTCGGGCTCGCGCACCGAGCCCAGCAGGTTGGCCCAGTCGGCCAGGGTGGCGGCCTCAAAGGGGAAGGGGATGGTCCGCACGCCGGCTGGGTGCAGGCCCCAGAGTGCCATGACAGCCGGAGGGCAGACCACCTGCACCTCCGCTCCCAGCTGGTCGGCCACGGCAGCCACGGCGGCGAAGGCCTGGAGCTGGCGGCTGCTCTCGCCCGGAATCAGGAACAGGGCGCGCATCGCAAGGGATCGGGCTCGGCGGGCTGATTGTATGGAGCTTGTTCCAACGCGCCCGCAGCGCGGCCCTGTTTGTGCATCTGCTGATCGCCGCCGCCGGCAGCGGCCGCCGCATGGGCGCTGCCGGCAACAAGCTGCTGCTGGAGGTGGCCGGACGGCCTGTGCTGGCCTGGACCCTGGAGGCGGCCCTGGCCTGTGAAGCGATCCGGTGGATCGGCATTGTGGGCCAGTCGGTGGACGCCGAGCCGATCGCCGCCCTGGTGGCCGCGGCGGCGCCCGCCAAGCCCGTGCGCTGGATCCTGGGCGGTGACACCCGCCAGGAGTCGGTGAGTCGGGGCCTGGCCGCCCTGCCCGCCGATGCGGCCGGCGTGTTGATCCACGACGGCGCCCGCTGCCTGGTGGATCCGGCCCTGCTCAGCCGCTGCGCCGAGGCCGTGCTGGCCGGCCGGGCCGTGATCGCGGCCGCCCCCGTGACCGACACCATCAAGCAGGTGGACGGCGCGGGCACGATCACCGCCACCCCGGACCGCAGCGCGCTCTGGGCCGCCCAGACCCCCCAGGGGTTCCCGGTGGAGCGGCTGCGCCAGGCCCACGCCACCGCCAGCGCCGAGGGCTGGAGTGTCACCGACGATGCGGCCCTGTTCGAGCGGCTGGCCTGGCCGGTGCAGGTGCTGGAAGCACCGCCCTCCAACATCAAGCTCACCACTCCCTTCGACCTCACCATCGCAGCGGCGGTGCTGGCGGCCCGCAGCTGAGACCCCGCCGGATTCAGTGGATGCCGGGCGGCCAGGCCACCAGCTCCAGCCGGCCCGCGTCCGCGTCCAGCCGGGCCCTGGCACCCAGGGGCAGGGCGGCATTGCCGCAGCGGTGTCCGAGGGGCAGGCCGGCCAGCACGGGGATGTCCAGATCCAGCGTGCGCTCCCGCAGCACCTGGTTCAGGCGGCGGTGGGCGGCACCAGCTGCAGGGGCCTGAGGGGATTCCCGGCCGACGTCTGCATCCTCATCATCGTCGTTGTTGTCCTCGTCGTCGCAGTCGCTGAAGGCACCGAAGGCGATGGCTGCCAGCTGGCCCAGGGCGCCGCTCAGACGCCAGTGGGTGAGCATGCGATCGATGCGGTAGGGCGCTTCGCCCACGTCCTCCAGCACCAGGATCGCCCCAGTGAGGGCGGGCAGGTGGGCCGTGCCCAGCAGGTGGGTGGCCACGGTGAGATTGGCCACCAGCAGCGGCCCCTCGGCAACCCCTCCCCGCCAGCACTCCCCCTCCAGGGCTGCTGGCATCTCGCCGAACAGCAGCTGGCGCAGGCGCTCCTGGCTCCAGGCCGGCTCGGCCGCCAGGGTGGTGAGCAGGGGGCCGTGCAGGCCGCCGCCATGGCCCTGGGCCAGCTGGGCCCAGAGCAGGGAGGTCACGTCGCTGAAGCCCAGCAGCCAGCGGGGCGGCAGGGCCAGGGGACGCTCCAGCAGCCGGGCCGACCCCCAGCCGCCGCGCACGCAGGCGATCAGGGCGGCCCCATCCCGGTCGGCCCCCAGCAGATCGCCCCGCCGCTCCTCATCGCGCCCGGCCAGGTAGCCCCAGCTGCGGTCGTGGATCGGGCGGCTGTCCAGCTCCAGCCCCCAGCGCTCCAGCACGGCCCGGCCCGCCTCCAGCCTGGCGACGGCACCTGGGTCGTCGAGTGCGGAGCTGGCGGCGGCCAGGCGCACCCGGTCGCCGGCCTGCAGCGGCTGGGGCCAGGCGAGCGGACTGCTCATGGCCAGCGCCCCAGCACCAGGGCCAGCAGCAGCAGGCCGCCCAGCTGCACCTGGCGGCTGAAGTGGCGCCCGTAGTTGCCGGGGGAAGCCTGCCGGCTGCGCTCCAGTCCGTGCAGCAGCCAGCCCTGGCGCACCATGGCGGTCGCCGCCACCAGCCCCAGCAGCCAGCCCAGGGGCTGGAGGCCGCGCAGGGCGGCGGCCAGGGCCAGGCAGGCTGCCGTGCCGGCGTAACAGAGGGTCACCACCAGCGGCGCCCGCGGGCCCAGGCTGAGGGCGCTGCTGCGCACGCCGATGCGGCGGTCGTCGTCGCGGTCGGCCATCGCATACACCGTGTCGAAGCCGAAGGTCCAGAGCACGGTGGCCAGCCAGGTGAGCAGCAGGGGCCAGCCGCCGGCCAGGTTGCCCGTGGCGGCTGCCCAGGGAATCAGCACGGCGAAGCCCCAGCACAGGGCCAGCACCAGCTGGGGGTAGCCGAACCAGCGCTTGGCGGAGGGGTAGAGCAGCACCAGGGGCAGGCAGGCCAGGGCCAGCAGCAGGCAGAGCCCCCGCTGCGCTGCCGGCAGGCCGATCAGCACCACCGCCAGGGCGGCCAGCAGGCAGAGCAGCAGCAGGGCCAGGGCCTCTGTCACCCCCAGCCGACCGCTGGCCAGCGGCCGGCCGCTGGTGCGCTCCACCTGGGGGTCGATGCGCCGGTCCCAGAGGTCGTTGGCGATGCAGCCGGCCGCGCTCACCGCCAGGCCGCCCAGCACGATCCAGCCCACCAGGGCCAGGGGCGGCGGGCTCTGGGGCAACAGCCACAGGCTCCAGCCGGCCGGAATCAGCAGGATCAGCCGGCCGGAGGGTTTGTGCCAGCGCACCAGCTCCAGCCAGGCGCGCCAGCGGGCCGGTTGCGCTGCCCTGCGTGCTGTGCCCTGCATCGCTGCATCCCGTTGCGGCCCAGGCTAGGGGGCGCCAGGGGTGGCAAAGTGGCGCCGCCAGGCTCACCGCCGTTCCCATGGCCCAGGCCCCCACTCCCCTGCAGGCCGGCCGGCGGCGGGTGGCGGCCATCGACATCGGCACCAACTCGATCCACCTGCTGATCGCTGAGGTGGACGAGCAGCTGCGCAGTTTTGGCGTGCTCCTGGCTGAGAAGGCCACCACCCGGCTCGGGGAGCGCGACCCGGTGAGCGGCGACCTCAGCGCCGAGGCCATGGAACGGGCCTTCCGCACCCTCCGCCACGACTGCCAGCTGGCGGAGAGCCACAGTGTGGAGCAGATCGTGACCGCCGCCACCAGCGCCGTGCGCGAGGCGCCCAACGGCGGCCAGTTTCTGCAGACCCTCCAGGAGCAGCTCGGCCTGGAGGTGGATCTGGTGAGCGGGCCGGAGGAGGCCCGGCTGATCTATCTGGGGGTGCTCTCGGGCATGGCCTTCGGCGAGCGCCCCCACGCCATCATCGACATCGGTGGTGGCTCCACCGAGCTCGTGCTGGCCGATGGCTCCGACGCCCGGGTGCTCACCAGCACCCGCATCGGCGCCGTGCGCCTGCAGCGGGAGTTTTGCCAGCCCGATCCCCTGCCGCCCGAGCGCCGCGGGTTCCTGCAGGCCTATATCCAGGGGGCCATGGATCCGGCCGTGGCCGAGTTGAAAAAGGCCCTGAGAGCTGGAGAAACGATCCAGCTGGTGGGCACAAGCGGCACGGCCATGGCCCTGGCCGCCCTGGCTGCGGCGGAGGATCCCACCCCGCCGCTGAAGCTGCAGGGCTACCGCCTCAGCAAGGAGCGGATCGACCAGCTGGTGGCGCGGTTGTTGCTGATGACCCCGGAGCAGCGCCGCGGCCTGACGGCGATCAACGAGCGCCGCGCCGAGATCATCGTGCCAGGTGCCCTGATCCTGCAGACCACCATGGCCATGCTCGGCGCCCGCGATCTGCTGGTGTGCGACCGGGCCCTGCGCGAGGGGCTGATCGTGGACTGGATGCTGCGCAACCAGCTGCTCGGTGACCGCTTCTCCTTTCAGAGCTCGATCCGCGAGCGCACCGTGCTGCACCTGGCCCGCCAGTTCGGCGTGGATCTGGAGCGGGCGGACCGGGTGGCCGGCCATGCCCTCAGCCTCTACGACCAGACCCGGGGGGTGCTCCACGACGACGACGGTGAGGGACGCCAGCTGCTCTGGGCCGCGGCCCAGCTGCACACCTGTGGCAAGAGCATCAACATCTCGGCCTATCACAAACACACCTGGTACCTGATCCGCAACGGCGAACTGCTCGGCTATTCCCAGACCGAGCATCTGATGGTGGCGGCCATCGCCCGTTATCACCGCCGCAGCCTGCCCAAGAAGCGGCACGAGTCGTGGCAGCTGATCACCGGCCGCGAGCAGCGCCGTTGTGTGGCCGGCATGGCCCTGCTCCTGCGCCTGGCCGCCGCCCTCGACCGCCGCCCCGCCGCCGTGATCGAGGCCATCCGCGTGCGGCCGGGGGATGGCGCTGACGCCCAGGTGCTGGAACTGGAGCTGCAGCCCCGCCTGCCGGCGAGCGGGGAGCCTGCTCCGGATCTGAGCCTGGAGCGCTGGAGCCTGCGTGCCTGCGCCGAGGTGGTGCTGGAGGCCAGCGGCGTGGAACTCAGGGTGCGGGAGCCGGCTGCGCTGCTGGGCTGAGATCCGGGCTGAAGCGGTACCAGGTCACGGCTTCGATCGGGCCGAGCGGCCTGGCCGGAGCTCCTCCGCTGGATGCGCTCACCAGATCAGGGCGACCGGCCAGCACCCGCAGCTCGCCGCTGAGGGGGAAGCGCTGCTCGCCCTCCAGGGTGCCCCGCAGGAGCACCTCGCCGCTGGCGGAGCGCACCTCCACCCAGCTGGGTTCGGCGCTGCGCAGCACCAGCTCGGCCTGGGGCTGCTCCGTCCGGCTGGGCTGTTCGGAGGCGGCGGGAGGCTGGAGCGGGGGGCTGGGCCGGCCGCCGCTGAGGCTGCGCTGCAAACCCCAGGCCAGCCCCGCGGCGGCGACCAGGGCTGCACCAAGGCCGAGCAGCCGGAGCGGTGGCCGCGAGGGGGTGGAGACCGGAGGTGCATCGGCCTGCACGGCGGGGCGCCGGGGCTGAGGGGCAGATGGAGCGGGACCGGGCTGGGGCGGGCGGGCCTGGAAGGCCTGATTGGCGCGCAGGGCGGCGATGTCGTCGTCGATGTTCACGCCAAGGCTTGCCGCCACCCGGCGGGCCTGGGCCACCACGAACACGGCCTCGGGCAGCTCCTCCCGGTTCCCCTCCTCCAGGGCCCGCAGTTGCTCAGGGCCCATGTGCAGGCGTTCGGCCTGCTGATCCAGACTGATGCCCTGGGCCTGGCGGGCCTGCGCCAGGCGCTGGCCAAGGCGTTGCAACTGGGGAATCAGCTCGGCGCTCACGGGCACGACTCAGACAAGTGGCACGGAAGGTGCGTTGTGCCGGCATTGTGCCCCTGTCCCGCAACGGTCGCAGGAATTCCTGCGCAACACAACAGTTGCGCAACATCGCCCTCGCACCGCCAGCGATGGCGACGTTTCCGGGGGGCCTGTCAATCTGCGCAACCTGCCAAGCCCCAGGTCCCAGGCCTGAGCCGTCTATTGGCTCAACCGGAACAGCCTCTGGATCAATGAGAACAGCCAATGGAGCAATGGTCCAATGACGGCTTAGCTGGATCGGATTACTTCAATCAGGCTGTTTGGACTGGCTCAATCAAGCCAGCTATACCTGATTCAATCAATGGGCGATACTGGATTCGAACCAGTGACCCCTTCCGTGTGAAGGAAGTGCGCTACCGCTGTGCTAATCGCCCGAATCTGCTTTGCCGGTAGGGAAACCTGGAGCAAAGGACAGCGCAGCCTGATGGCCTTGAGTGAGCCGGTCGTTTGCGCTGTAGGTCGACTTTAAAACATCGCCGCCCTTCCCCAGGCGTGCCCCCCGGCGAAGCCGGGAGCCTGGAGCCTGGGGAGGGGTGATCAGTCACCATGGCAGCCTCAGCCCTGTCGCTTCAGCGCCCACCCCGTGAGCATCGCCCAGTCCACCGTCGATGGTTCGCCCCTGCTGCGGGGGGATCGGCCCGGGGATGGGCAGGCGCACAGCCAGGCCAGCCAACAGGTGGACGTGCTGATCGTGGGGGGAGGCGTGTGTGGCACGGCTCTGCTGTTCGAGTTGGCCCGCTACACGGATCTGGCCCGCCTCGCCCTTGTGGAGCGCTACGACGCGCTGGCGCGGGTGAACTCCAGGGCCACCAACAACAGCCAGACCATCCACTGCGGTGATATCGAGACCAACTACACCCTCGAGAAGGCCCTGAAGGTGAAGCGCACGGCCGAGATGATCGTGCACTACGCCGAGCTGCTGGATCCGGCGGTGCGCGAGCACTGTGTGTTCCGCACCCCCAAGATGGTGCTGGCCGTGGGCGAGCAGGAGTGCGCCTTCCTGCGGGAGCGCTTTGAACGCTTTTCTCCCCACTTTCCGGCCATGGAGCTGCTGGAGAAGGAGCAGATCGCCGCGTGGGAGCCGGCTGTGGCGCTGGTCGATGGCCAGCTGCGCCCTGAGGAACTGCTGGCCATCGGCATCCGCAGCACGTACACCGCTGTGGATTACGAGGCGCTCTCCCAGTCGTTTGTGGATCAGGCCCGCGCGGCGATTGCCGCGAGCAACGCCATCACAGACGATGCTCACGCCGACTCAGGATGCCGCCGGCTGGATCTGCATCTGGGCACCACCGTGCGGGAGATCGTGCCGGAAGGCGACCTCTTCCGGGTGACCCTGGCCCCCACCCCCGGCTGCAGCGCTGGGTGGACTTCCGACGGCATGGCACTGGCCCCCCAGGAGATCCTGGCCCGCCACGTGGTGGTGAACGCCGGCGCCCACAGCCTGCTGATGGCCCAGCGGATGGGCTTCGGCCTGGAGTACTCCTGCCTGCCGGTGGCCGGCAGCTTCTACTTCACGCCCGATCTCCTCAAGGGCAAGGTGTACACGGTGCAGAACGACAAGCTGCCCTTCGCCGCCATCCACGGCGACCCAGACGTGCGCGCGCCCGGGAAGACCCGCTTCGGGCCTACGGCTCTTCTGCTACCTCTGCTGGAGCGCTACAAGCCCGCCTCCTTCTGGGAGTTTCTCAAGGTGCTGCGGCTGGATTGGGCGGTGCTGGCGGTGTTCTGGCAGCTCTTTCGCATCGCCGACATCCGCAACTACATCCTCAAGAACCTGCTGTTCGAGGTGCCCTGGCTGCGGCGGCGTCTATTTCTGGCCGATGCCCGCAAGATTGTGCCCGGCATGCAGCTGGGCGATCTCCGTTTCGCCGAGGGCTATGGCGGTGTGCGGCCCCAGCTGATCGACAAGGCCAACCGCAAACTGATGCTTGGCGAGGCCAGCATCCCCGCTCTGCCGGGCCTGGTGTTCAACGTCACTCCCTCGCCGGGCGGCACTTGCTGCCTGGGCAATGCTGCCCGGGATCTGGAGGCGATTGCCGATCGTCTCGGCTGTGGATTCGACCGGAAACGGCTGGCGCGGGAGCTCTACGGGGAGGTTGGCTGAGCCGGCACGTCGTCTTCCGGTACACCACCCCGGAACAGGTGGTTGTGGCTGGCGGAGTAGAGCTTGGAGCGGGCCTGCTCGGGGGCAGCCAGGGCCGGGCTCACCACATAGAGGGTGGTGCGGATCAGGTTGCGCTCGCGGCTCACCTTGGCCATCTGGCTCAGGGATACCACCGTGATCCACTGGTCAGGCCAGCTCACCCGGTAGCCAATGGCCACGGGAGTGTCGGCGGGATAGTGGCGCAGCAGCTCGGCCTGCACATCGTCGACGTGGCGCGCGGAGAGGTAGAGGCAGAGGGAGGCGCGCAGGGCGGCCAGCCGCTCCAGCGATTCGGTTTCCGGCACGCCGGTGCGGCCGCCGGCGCGGCTGAGCACGATCGTCTGCACCAGCCCGGGGATGGTGAGCTCGGCGCCGAGGGCAGCGGCGGTGGCCTGGTAGGCGCTGATGCCGGGCACCACCTCCACGCCGATGCTCGCATCGGCCAGGCGGCAGATCTGCTCGGCCAGGGCGCCGTAGAGGCAGGGGTCGCCGTCGTGCAGGCGCACCACCCGTTTGCCGGCAGTGACCCGCTCCTGAACCACCGCCAGCACCTCCTCAAGGGTGAGGGTGCTGGTACGGATCCGTTCGCAGCCTTCGGGGGCCAGCGCGGCGATCTGGGGATTAACCAGGGAGTCGGTGTACACCAGCACCTCGGCCTGCTCAATCAAGCGGGCCGCCCTGAGGGTGAGCAGGTCGGGTGCACCAGGCCCGGCACCCACGATCCAGAGGCGTGGGGTGGTCAACGAACCACTCCAACCGGGTCTGGCAGGGCGCGGCGCCGTCCCAGCAGCCACCACAGGCCCAGGCCCCCCAGGGCGATCAGCAGCAGACTCACCAGCTGGGCCATGCGCAGGCCACCTTCACAGAAGGGCGGCTCGGCGAACAGGCAGAGGGGGTCGATGCGCAGACCCTCGATCCACACCCGGCCGCTGCTGTAGGCCATCAGGTACACGCAGCTGAGGGCCCCGGCCGGCAGCTGGATCTGTCCCCGGCTGGCCTGGCGGAACAACACCAGTAACAGCACACAGACCCCAACATTCCAGAGGGATTCGTAGAGAAAAGTGGGGTGGAAGTAGAGCTGTTCCAGAAATTCCGGCGGCCGGTTGGCGGCAGGGATCCTCAGTTTCCAGGGCAGATCGGTGGGCACACCGAAGGCCTCGGAGTTGAAGAAGTTGCCCCAGCGGCCGATGGCCTGTCCCAGGGCCACCGCCGGCACGAGCACATCGAGCAGGGGCCAGAAGGGCTGGCGTCGCCACCGGCAATAGAGGATCGTGGTGAGAACCCCACCGATCAGGGCGCCGTGGATGGCGATGCCGCCGCGCCAGATCGCCAGCGCCTCGATCGGATTGGCGGCGTACTGGCGCCATTCCAGGGCCACGTAGTAGATCCGGGCACCGATCACGGCACCCAGCACCAGCAGGGGCAGCAGATCGGCGATCAGGGCAGGCTCAATGCCCCTGGCGTTCCCCAGCCGTGTGGCCAGGGTCAGGCCGGCGAGCACCGCCAGGGCGATCAGCAGCCCATACCAGCGCAGTGCAAAGGGGCCCAGCTGGAAAACCAGGGGCCCCGGGGATGTGAAGGCGAACAGGGGAGTCAAATCGCTTGGATCAGGAGATCAGCCGCAGTGGCCCGGTTTGGGCCGTGATCAGACGATGCCTTCGGCGGCCTGCACTTTCTCCACCTGACGCTTCTTAAGCACCAGCATGATCTGGGCCAGGGCGATGGCAGCAAAGAAGGCGAGCAGACCGTAGATGCGAACCGGGTTCTGCAGCACGATCTCGGCGTCAATCTGGCCGAAGCCGCCCACATTGGGGTCGTTGGTAAGCGGGGCGCCGGCGGCGACGCTGTCACCCACCGCCACGAGCAGGCTGGGACCAGCCGGGACGGTTTCGCTGACCGTGCTGCCATCCTCGGCGGTGATCTCCACCACCGTTGCACCGCCATCGCCGGCCGTGATGGCTGTCACGCTGCCGGCCGCAGGGGCGTTGTACGCGGTGTTGTTGCTCTTCTCACCGGTGGGGTACACCTGGCCGCGGCCGCGGTTGCCGCCCACATGCAGCTGGTACTTGCCGAAATGGATGTTGCTGTCGGTGCCGGGATCGGGCGAGAGCACGGGGAACACGATCTCCTGGTGGTCATCGCCCGGCAGGGGGCCCACCAACAGAATGTTGGGCTGGTCGTCGGAGTACTGGGTGTAGTAGATGCCGGCGGTCTCCTCCTTGAGCTCCTCACTGAGGCGGTCCTGAGGGGCGAGGGTGAAGCCGTCGGGCAGCATCACCACGGCGCCCACGTTCAGACCGGTGGCGCTGCCGTCACCGGCAATCTGCTGCACGGAGGTGTCGTAGGGGATCTCCACCACGGCCTTGAACACCGTGTCGGGGAACACGGCCTGGGGCACCTCCACCCTGGTGGCCTTCTTGGCCAGGTGGCAGTTGGCGCAGACGATCTTGCCGGTGGCCTCGCGGGGGCTGGCGTAGTTCTGCTG
>JBBASN010000002.1:0-14811 GCA_040399225.1 Prochlorococcaceae cyanobacterium
GCTTGCAGATATTAAGGAATGAATGGGCTGTGGATTTAACATGTGACCGAGAAGTATGGACGATGGCATTGTTCATCAGCCCAGAAATCCCCTCCAAAAGACGATCAGCCACGTAGCCATGCCCAGCTGGTGTGAAATGAAAGCCATCAGCACCATAGAGGGGAACACCCGCCCGATTCTCGGTATCCGGGAGGCTGCAATAAGGCAGGTTCCACTGCACCAACTCCGTTTGCAACTGACGATCGCAGCGTTGGCAGAGCTGGTCGAGCCAGCCATTGCACGGCCGCCGGCCAGGCCCCAGCACCAGCAGGGGCAGCTTCAACTGCTGGCAGCGGCTGGAGAGATCGCGCAGCATCCGGAGCTCATCGTTGATCGCCCAGCGATGCAGCCCCACCAGCGCACCGGCGGCATAAAAGGCATCGCGAATCGGGATCCCAGCCAGCCGCGTGGCACCAGGCAGAGACGCCGCTGAATCCGCTGGCAGCCCAGTTGGGCCAGTGGTTGGCGGGGGCGTTGCGGGCGAGCGAAGGCGACGGTACATCTCGCGGCAGGTGCTGAACTGCTGGGCTTCCACCTCGGCCCAGCCGTACTGGCGCTGGCGCAGCAGGAAGGGGTGCCAGTAGTAGTGAATGCCATCCGCGCGCACCTGGATGGTGATCAGCGAGGCCTTGCGGGTGAATTCACTGCGCACGTGCACCAGCACCCCATCGAGGTGTGCTGTATGCAGCAGCTGCTCCAGTCTCTCGACGTGGGATTGCTCGAAATCGCGGGCGATCCTCACCCGCAACGGTCCCGCACCCCTGGCCCGCAGCTGCCTGGCCAGCCGGCGGTGATACAGCTGGGACGGCGGCACACCGCGCTGATGGCTCAGGCAGCCACCCAGCACCCCCAGCGTGAACTCAGCCATCAGCCCCGGCCTTGAGATAACGCACCCCCGCCAGGTACTCATGGGGGGAGATGAAGCGGCCGGCCTCGCCATGGGCCGCGAAGGCGTGTTCGGCTCGCCTGCTGCTCTCAAACTGGGTGCAGAGCTGCTCCGCTCTGCTCCTGGCTTGCTGAGATGAGATGGGAGGCTTCACGGATGGCGTCTGCGGCGAACCCGCTGCAGGGATGCCAAGGGCTTGAAGGTGGCGCAAGGCTGCGGTCTGGCTCAGGCCAGCTGAAAACAGATCACAACTGCCGCTGGCGATGCTCTCCAGCCGCGCGAGCAGGGCTGCCAGCATCCCGCGGTCGCGCAGGCCGCTGGTGGGCGGGTGCACATAGCGGAGGCCGGCAGCCAGCGCTGCCCTGGCCACGGTTTCAACCGGCAGCCAGTAGGACGCAGCGTCCGGCTCAGGAAAGGGCCACAGACCTGCATCCAGGCAGTAGTCGTGATGGCCGAAGCACACGGCCGTTGCGCCGATGCGGGCGGCCGCCGCAGTGATCTCGCTGGCCTGAAGCAGGGCTGTCTGGGTTTCCAGGATCGGCAGCACGCAAGGGGCGGGCAAGCCAGCAGCCCGCAGCACCCGATCGGCGGCCTTCAGGCCATCGGCACCGCTCACCTTCGGCAGCAGCAGGCCCGCCAGGGTGAAGGCCGAGGCAACGGCCCGGGCTACCGGCAGATCGGCTTCAAAATCGGCGCTGCCATAGACATTGAGGCGCAGGGCCAGGGGTCTGTTCAGCCCCTCCGCCGCCATGAAGCTGCTGCATAGCTGGAGCAGCACCTCCCGGGCAGCACGGCGGCGCTGTGGCGTGTGGGCTGGCTGGTGCGGATCCAGCAGGCCATCCTCCAGATCGAGCACGGGAATGGTGCCTGGCCGGGCAGAACGGATCAGCCGCGCCATCACCGGCAGCGGCGCCAGCGGGATGAACTGATAGATCCTCATCCCCTTCAGGGCTCTCACTTACATGGTGACGCCGCGGGTCTGCCAGTTGCGCACGATCTGGCCGATCGTGTCGTTGAGACTGATGCTGATGACCCACTGGGGGTAGTGCTCGCGCATCTTGGTCAGATCACTGATGTAGCAGATGTGATCGCCGATGCGGTTCTCATCCACGTACTCGAACACCTGGGTCTTGCCGGAATGCTGCTCGGCGATCTGGAACGCCTCCCAGATCGAGCAGGAATTGGCGCGGCCGCCACCGAGGTTGTACACCTCCGCCACCCTGGGCTCGGTAATGAACGCCTCGATGAAGCGCGCCACATCGTGGGAGTGGATGTTGTCGCGCACCTGCTTGCCCTTGTAGCCGAACACCTTATACAGCCGCCCCTCCAGGTTGCACTTCACCAGATAGCTGAGAAAGCCGTGCAGCTCCACGCCGCTGTGGTTCGGCCCCGTGAGGCACCCCCACCCGCAGGCAGCAGCTGGGTATGCCGAAGTAGCGGCCGTATTCCTGCACCATCACATCCGCCGCCACCTTCGACGCGCCGAACAGCGAGTGCTTGCTCTGGTCGATCGGGAAGCTTTCGCTGATGCCGTTGCTGTAGGCCGGATCGTCGTAGTCCCAGCGGCTCTCCAGTTCCTTCAAAGGGATGCTGTTGGGCCGGTCGCCATACACCTTGTTCGTGCTCATATGCACGAAGGGCGCCTCCGGGCAGGCTTGGCGGGCGGCCTCGAGCAGGTTCAGGGTGCCCACCGCGTTGGTGTCGAAGTCGTCGAAGGGGATCGCCGCCGCGCGGTCGTGGCTGGGCTGGGCCGCCGTATGCACGATCGCCGTGGGCTTCAGCTCGGCCAGCTGGGCCAGCACCCCCGGCCGGTCGCGGATGTCCAGCTCGGCGTGCTGGAAGTTGTCCCCCAGCTGCTCCTGCAGGCGCTTCTGGTTCCAGCGGGTGTCGCCCTGCGGCCCGAAGAACACCGCCCGCTGGTTGTTGTCCACCCCCACCACGCGCCAGCCGCGCTGGGCGAAGTGCACGCACACCTCCGAGCCGATCAGGCCTGAGGAACCGGTGACGAGGAGGGTTGGGGTGGGCATGGAGGGGGGGGGGGGGGGGGGGCCGGCAGCAAAAAGCCCCCGCTGCCGGGGGCTCAGGCCGTGGGTGGTTCAGCTCAGGTGTGGGCGGCCAGCCAGGCGGCCAGGTCGGTTGGGCTCTGGAGGGTCAGTGGCCAAGGCCCACAGGAAGCTGCTGCTTGATGGGTTCTGCCAGCAGGCGGCCCAGGGCTCCTGGATCGATGATGTCGAGGCAGAGCAAGGTAGGGCCGATGAACTCCATGGTGTAACCATCTCCCTCCACCACCAGATCGGGGATGCCCTGGAGGGTGGGATGGCGAAACAGGATCGCGCCGGTGTCTGAATCCACCGACTGGCGCATGCTCCGCAGCTGATCCGGCAGGGTCAACGGTTCAGAAAAAGCCATCGTCCTCCGGCCCGACGGGCCTCCACGGTGCGTTGATCGGTTGGATACACCGTAATCACCCTGGCGTCATCCGGGGTGAGCACAGCAACCCAGGGGCGTTCCAGGAATTCGAACACCCGTGCCCGGCTGCCGCCCCGGTTGAGATCGAGAAAGGTCTCGCCGCTTGCAAGGGCGTCTTGCACAAGCTCAGGGTTGACGCCATAGAGCGCGCATTTGTCGAGGGCGTGTTGGCTGAACTCCATGGAGAGCCTCAGGCACTCATCCGCTCGATCAGGATCGGCATCGCCGAAAGCAGGCAGTGGGCATGGATCAACGTTCCTGGATCAGATCGCGGATCGTGGAAAGGGCCAGGAAGAGCCTGGTTGGGTTAGAGGGCAACGGTTGAAAGCCGTAGCTCTCATACAGCGCCTGACGGCGCGCCGTGCGCTGGGGGTTGCCGCAATCCAGCACATCCAAAAGGGCCACAGCGATTCCAAGGGAATCGGCCGCATATGCGATTCGCCGAAGCGCATCCACCAGCAGGTCACCGCCAAACCCTGCACCGCTGTAGCGCTGATCACGGCCGATCATGGCGATGAAAGCAGCAGGAATGGAACCGTGGCCTGGCCTGGAGCGGGCAAAGCGCCTGGGCAGATCGCGATAATCCACGGCGTGTCCATTGATCGCGTAGGAGCCGATCAAGGCCTGATCCGCACTCACCATCACAAACAGACGCACATTGCCGGCTTGCGCCAGCTTGTTGGCTGTTTTCTTGAAATAGTTGTCAACAGCCTCCACTCCGCAGCTGAAGCCGCTGCGGTCATGGCGCTCCGGATCAAAGGGTTCGATCGCATAGGGCGGCTGCGTAAGACCTCCCTGATCGGCTGAGTCGCTCAATGGGAGACGATCGTGCGCTGATGCCGCTGGAAGGCTGCCCTCAAGGCCGGGGTGGCTGGTGCCGGCTGGTCCAGGGCCGCGAAGAAGGCGGCGTGGTCAACCCCCTGCAGTTCCGTTCGCTCATAGGCGTTGATCACATCACGGGCAGCCTGGTAGGCCGCCTGCATCGTGAAGGCAGAGTCATCCAGGCCTGCCAAGGCAGCCGCTCTTTGAATGGTGGCCTTGATCCGCGGCTTGGTGCGGAAATTCATCCGCACCACAGCCCGCTCATCTGAGCCGAGCCCTTGAGCAATGTCAGCCATGGATCACGCCGGTGAGACTCTGATTGTACGTCAGATCAACGTACGAGCAGACCGTCTCAGGCAGTCATCCGCTCGATCAGGATCGGCATCGCCAGCCACACCACCATCCACACCACCAGCAGCTGGGCCGAGCGGCGATGGTCACCGGGTTGACCCGTGCGGGGCCAGGAGGAAGCAGGCCCTTGTTGGTGGCAGGAGGCTGCTGCTTGATCGGTTCTGCCGGGAGGCGGCCCATGAATTCCATGGTGTAGCCGTCTCCCTCAACCACCAGATCTGGGATCCATTGAAGGGTTGGATGCTCCTCAGCTGATCCGGCAGCGTCAACGGTTCAGAAACATCAATAGCAGGGCTTACTGGGCCGCAAACAAGCACCTCAAGCGCTGTTGATGGGCAATCGAGGGCAGCACGCGCCCTCGGCGCCAACGTCGAACGGAGGAGGGGCTCACCTGCAGGCGAGCAGCCAAAGCCGTGGCGCTCCCAGCTTCCAGCTCAAGTGCATCCTCCACCAAATCGGCGATCTCTTGTCGCTCAATCTCAGCGTCCTTTGCGTTCGAGGTTGCGCCGCGCTTCTTCCTTGGGGTAGGCGCTGGTTGCGAGCTGGAACAGTCCCTCTGCTCCCAGCGTGATCACCAACGCAGCCTTGCCGTTGGGGTTGTGGGCAGCGGTGAAGAGCACATTCGCATCCAGAAACACACGCATCAGCAGGTTTTGAGACGCTCCAGGATCTGGTGCCGTTCCTGATCTGAGAGTGCATCAGCCTGATCCCATTCGGCGATGTCCTCATCGCTGTACAACTCCACCTCCAGCACGGCCGCTGGCTTGAGTCGCAGCTCACCGCCGCAGTCTTCCACGATCACCGCGCCACCCGGTTCGATGCCTATGTGCCTGCGCATTTCGGCGGGCAATGTGATCTGGCCTCGGGTCGACACCGTGAGCCCCTCGCGCCGGGGGCCTTGCATTGCTCCGAAATGCGGGATTTCAGCCTAGCGGCATTGCCTGATCAGGGCATCCGGGGTTGGGGACACCCGATGGGGTGTGGGTGGTGTGGTGCTCAAAGCAGGAGCACCGGCTCGCCAGCGGCAGACAGCAGCCGCGCTGCCTCCCGATCAAACGTGGCCAGCTGCTCGCTGCCCAGCGCTCGGCCGCCATAGGCGATCACCCCATCAGCAAAGTCGCCCCCCGACGAGAGAAGCTTCAGCCCGGCACGAACAGCCTGCCGATCCACAGCCACGCCGCTGCTGCCCATCAGCGCTTCGATGGAAGTGGCGCAGTCGCTCGCCGCGAAGCCATACACCCGCCGCAACACCCACACCAACTCGCACAGCACCGGCACGGGGATCGCGATCAGCTCTGCCTGCTCCAGCAGATCGGTTGCTGCCCTGGCCTGCTCAGGATCGTCCTGCACCAGGGCCCGCACCAGCACATTGGTGTCGGCGGTGATCCTCACGGGTTGGTGGTGGGCAGGTTTGTGGTGGGAAGGTTGCTGGCGCGAAGGCCTGACCAGCCGGAGGCCGCAGCCTCGTTCAACTCCTCCAGGCTCGCCCGGCGGGCGCTGCGCCCTGCCAGCAGGCCGATGAAGCCATGGATGCTGCCGGTGGCCTGCTCGGCATGGAGCTCCAGCCGCCCTCCCGGCAGCACCTCCACATCCACGCGCTGGCCTGGCTGAATGCCGAGATGGGCCAACAGCTCCTTGCGCAGGGTCACCTGGCCCTTGCTGGTCACCGTGAGCGATACAGCGGATCGTTTTGTCATGGCGAGACGGCGCCAACACAGCCAGCGTAAGGCAGGAATGCCTTACTGGCGTGCTCCGACGTCAGATCACATCTGCAAAGCGCTTTTCCATGCGCCGGAACTGGCGGATGCCCGTGATCAGGAGCAGGGCCTGCAGGCCAGTCCAGAGCGAACGCTTGAGGCTGCGGCAGAACCGCTTGCTCACGTTGTCGACGTTGATCAGAACGTCGCTCAGCTCAGGCGTTGATCCAGCTGGAAGGGCTCCTGGTGCAAGGTGCTTGCTCATCCCACCAAGCCCCAGCCGTGGGCATCGAGGATCTCCAACACGGCGGGTTCTGGGGTGGTGGTAGGCCAATGCATCAGATCCCCGAGGTGCTCCTCCTGCCAGGCATCGGCGCAGCGCTCGTAGAGCGCCAGGTTGGTGCCACGGGGCAACAGGCGCGAGGGATAGAGCAGCCCATCGGGTTGCTCAGCGGCATCGTGCCACCAGCGCGACCAGGCCTGGCACACTGACAACTGCTCGCGGCTGCTGAGCAGCTGGGCATCCAGGTTTAAGCGGGCCAAGGCCGGACCCCTGAGATCCAACACCTGCAGATCACGGCGAGCCGTGATCCTGGCGATGCAGCGTTCTTCCAGTTCCTGGCGGCTGAGGAACTTCACGGCCGCTGGCAGGTGGCTGGCCATCACCTGATGGCCAAAGGTTTCGGCAAAAGCCGTCTCCAGATCGCCCGCCACATAGAGCACGCCAAAGGCGGCATCCGGTGCATTCCAGCGGCCCTGCCCCTGGCGTCCCCAGTGCAGCGCACTGGGGTGGTGGCAGCGATGGATCCGAATCCACTGACGACCGGCAGCAATTCGCAGCAGCCGCAGCCCTTGAGCCTGATGCGGCGGCGGCAGCGGCAGGGGCACCTCAGCGGGCCAGTTGGCAGCCAAACTGGCGCGCCTGGCGGCTCACCTCCTCCAAGGCCAGCGGTTCTGCTCGACACAGCAGAGCGGCCGGGGTGTCGCCCAGCTCAGGGTCAGGGCTCAGCAGAAAGCGCACCTGGGCCGGGCCGCTGTCGGTGTCGAGCAGGGGCAACACCGCTTCCAGGGCTGGCCACACCCGCCCACTGGCCAGGTCGAACTGAAAGGCCGGATACACGGTGTGTTTGCCATGGCGCCAACCGAGCAACCGCTTCCGATCGCGCCGCTTGCGCACGCCTTCACCACTCAGCCCGAGCAGTTGCTGCACCTCTGCCGAACTGAGGCTGCCGCCGCTGGATTGGAGCAGCTGGGAGAGGGCCTGCTCGCCCCGCAACCGCAGCAGCGCCTGCCGAGGTGGCGGCGTGGGTTCCAGGCGCCAGGCCTCGATCACGAGCTCCGTGAGCAGGCTGAGGTCGTCAAGGACCACGGGAAGCGGCCGATGGCTCATGGTCTGCACAGCCCCCCCTGGCAAGGCCAGCTTGCTCAGCACCAGCTGGTTCACGCGCCGCAACAGCGCGTGCGCCTGGGGATCGCCCGCCAGCCCAGATGCAGGTCCCGAGTCCTGAACAGCCATGGCGGCCACCTCGAACATGCTGGGAGTGTTGGCTTTGTCAGTATGGCGCACTGATCAGGACAAAGCCAACTGGGTTGGGTTGGTGGTGTGGGGTGGGGCTCGGGTGACACCCGCTCAGATCACATCCGCAAACCGCTTCTCCATCCGCCGGAACTGGCGGATGCCCGTGACCAGCAGCAGGGCCAATCCTGCGGAGAAGGCTTCGCCTACGGCCAGGACTTCCAGTTGCTGCAGGGGCAGGGCCTGGATCTGGGCGGTGGTGGCGCCTGTGAGGGGGCCGCAGCGGCGGTTGAGGAGCAGCCGGGGGGTCACGGCCGCTTCACCTGCTTGGTGGCACTCGGCCAGCCAGTAGAGGCTGAGCAGTTCGTTCGGGCTGGGGAGCCGGGTGGCTCAGGGGGAAGTCAATCCTGGCGCCTCAGGCCATTGTTCGCTTTTGGGGCATTGGCGACACCAGATGTGGTGTGTGGGGTGTCAGAGAAGCTCACATTTTTCACCGCCCAGAACTCGTCCGGCCGCAGCTGCACATCGGCGCTGCTCTGCGGCAGAACCGCTTGCTCAGGGTGTCGACGTTGACCAGAACGTCGCTCAGATCAGCCGTTGATCCAGCTGGAACGGCTCCCGATGCACCAGTGCCACCTGCGCCATGGCTGGGTGCAACGGGTTGAGCATCAGGTTGCGGGCCTGGGGCACCACCACGGAAGGCAGCACCAGCCCCAGCTGCAGCCCGGTCCGCAGCCAGTTGCCACCAAAACCAGCGCTGGCCTGGCCGTGGGGGATGGCGTTCCAGCCCTCCGGCAGAGCTGTGGGATCGGGCTCATTGATCAGGCCCGGCGTGTCTGGCACCTCGTACCTGCACAGCACCAGCGGGGCGCTGAGCACACCGTTGAGATGCACCAGCACCTCCAGCACCGTGATCTCGGGCGTCAGCCCCAGGTAGAGCGCACGCTGGCCGGGCTGGTTCCACCGCTGCCCATCGCGGGCAGCACCCTGGCCCGTGAGATCGCCGGCGAAGCGGGACTTGCTCAGCCGCCACGCGCGCATCACACCGGTGCGCCCTGCTCCAGAGCCCGCAACAGCCGCCGCACCTGGCCGGCCCCGATCGCCGTGCGGCAGTGTTGGAGCGGGGACGCCTGGTGCAGCAGTGGATGCGGTGCCTTGAGCCAAGCTTCTGTGCTTGCTGGTTGCTCAAACACCCCATAGGCCAGGCTGATCACCTCCATCAGCCGATCCAGCCGCTCGGACGCCACCAGATCGAGCATCGACCCCTCTCGGCACCGCCGCGCCATCGTTGCCTCCGAGAGGGCGATCAACGGCTCCAGCTCCGCTGGCTTGAGGTGCAGGTGCTGACGCAGGGCCACAAGCCAGCTGCTGCTCCAGCCTTGCTCGATCGCCGCCAGGCGCTGCTGCTCATCCAGGCTGACCAGCTCGGAGATGCGCTGCCAGAACGACGGCACGAGGTCACTCTCCTGGAAGCCAGCTGGAGCAGCGACAGCCATGGGCGACCCCCTCAGGGCGGCGTCATTTGAGGCAAGCATAGCTCCAATTGACAAGCGGCCTGGGTTCAGGCGCATCCGCTCGATCAGGATCTGCGGGGGCAGGTCCTCAGGCGCTGGTGGTTCAGGTCAGGTGTTGGCGGCCAGCCAGGTCGCCAGGTCGGGCCATCAGGAGCAGGCAATCAGGCGCACCTGCAACGCCTGGACGCGTTGAAAGCTGGCATCACCCGTGATCATCACGGCATCAGGCCCCAGTTGCAGGCAGCAAGCCGCCTGCAATGCATCGGGTGTGCGCAGCCCATGGTTGGCGCGCAACTGCGTCGCCAGCTCCACCACAGAGGCGCTGATCTCCACAACCAGCAGATCCGGCTGGGCAAACAACGCCTCAAAACGATCCAGGCTGGCTTGATCGCTCCGCCGCAACGGAACCACCCGACACTCCAGCAGGCTGAGGCGGCTCACGGCCAGGGCGAGATCAGGTGACTGGGCGGCAAGCTGCTGCAGGGTTGCCTGGGTGGCTGTGGCCCATGGGGCCTCACCATCCACCAGATAGATCAGGGCGCTGGCATCCAGGAAGGCAATCACCAGTTTCGCTCTGTTGCCAGCTCCGCATCGATCTCAGCCTTACTGCGCGGAGTCGTGGATGGCGGCAGGGCCAGCAGCCACTGCAACGCCGATGCTTCGGCCCCAGGAGCGCGTGATGCCTGCAACTGCAACTGGCGATAGTGCTGTTCACTCAGCACCACAGCAGCCGATCGGTTGCGCTTCAACAAATGGACAGGGCCATGCTGCAGCGCCTGCTCAATCGCTGCGATCCCACGGCGTTTGAGCTCAGCTGAGGTGAGGGCGTTCCGCTGATCCATGGCACAGCGATCGCTGGACATTCCAGCCTAGTACCAGAAACAGTACTGCAGAGATCCTGAGTTCGGGCTCGTTCCCGTGCCTCAGGCACTCATCCGCTCGATCAGGATCGGCATCGCCAGCCGATACACCATCCACACCAGCAGCAGCAGCACCGCGGAGCCGCCTACCGCCAACGCCCAATCGCCCAGCAGCTGCGGCGGCTGGCCGGTGAACCAGGCGCGGGCATTGAGGATCAGCGGCGTGAGCGGGTTGAGCTGGGGTGCTCGGGCCGAGCGGCACTCCAGTTCCTTCAGGGGGATGCTGCTGGGCCGGTCGCCCTACACCTTGTTGGTGGAGAGGTGCACGAACGGGCTCTCGGGGCAGCTCTGGCGCGTGGCCTCCAGCAGATTGAGCGTGCCCACCGCGTAGGTGCTGGGCTGGGCCGCCGAGTGCACGATCGCCGTGGACTTCAGCTCGGCCAGCAGGGTCAGCACCCCCGGCCGGGCGCGGATGTCCAGCTCGGCATGCTGGAAGTTGGCCCCCAGCTGCTGGATCACGGCAAGGGGTCAGCCCCCAATCATTCAGGGCTTCGAGCCTTGGATGCAGCGTAGGACCTTCACGGCGCTCCTGCAGCCAGAACCCTGGCCCGTTCTGGACGACGCGGTAGGTCCACGCGATCGGTATTCAACGGCAGCAGCGCTGGCACGCAACCAGATTGATCCAAATCTCTGATCAGGTCAGTTCGTTTCAAGCCATCACAAGTGAGCCGACCTTGCGGATTCCGGGCAGGTCGTCTTTTCAAAACTCATGATAAAGATCTAGCAACTGGTCTTTCACATCTACGAGATCATCACCTTGCATCCAATGATCAGGGTATGCATTCAGAAAACCCAGAAAGTCACCGTCGGGTTCTCGCCAATAGGTGAACGGTTCACCTGGCGGCACCCGATCGGCCGTACTTGCTGCATTGCTGCCAGCAGGTGTCATCATCCCATCAACCCTAACTATTTTTATCGTAGCTACAACTCTTATCGTAGCTACACCAGGCTTGGTCGGCCGGCGCCATGGCGGCTCAGGGAGGAAGGTGCTCAGACGCGGTGCAGGGACACGTCGTAGCCAGGCCAGTGACCATCGGATGAGACGGCCATCAGCCCCTCAACCCGCGCCTGGGCAATCAACAGGCGATCAAAAGGGTCGTGATGCACGAGGGGCAGCTGGGCGGTTTCAATCACATGCACATCAAGTACCGGCAGGAGCACAGCACCGGAGGCAAGACTCTGATCGCGGAAGACGGCCGGTGATACATCCAACTTGCCGAGGCGGTGCTTGATCGCCACCTCCCAGATGCTGGCGACCGACAGCAGGCAGGGGCTGACGGCCAACAAAGCTCGTGTTTGCATGCCCAGCCGTGGATCGTCGAGGAGCCACCAGAGCATCACCTGGGTGTCGAGCAACAGCCTCATCAGCTGTTGAACAGGTCCGCCACCTGCTGATCCACCGCCTCAGTGAAGGCGGCGTCCACCTGGCTGGCCAGATGCTCGGGCGAGGCTGCTGCCAGAGCGCCCAACTGCTTCAAACCGGCGGCCGACGCACACGGCACCAACTTCACCTGGGCCTTGCCATGGCTGGCAATGATCACCTCTTCCCCGGCCAGGGCTGCCTTCACCAGCCGCGACAGCTGGCTCTTGGCATCGAGCATGTTCACCTGCACGTCCATCGACTGCCATTCCTGGCCAGCTTAGCCAGAAATGGCAGTCGGCTTGCCGGTGGAAGAGGAAGGGGTGAAGCCCGTGAGAGGCCTGGTGCGTGTGCAGCCCCGTTGGCAGCAGGGGGCTCAGCGGCTCGTTCGGGCTGGGGTTCCTGGTGGCTCAGGGTGACGTCACTCCTGGCGCCTCAGGCCATTGTTCGCTTTTGAGGTCTTGGCGACACCAGATGTGGTGTGGGTTCCGGGAGCGGGATCAGGGCAGGAGCTGGGGGTGTACCACCTGCTGAGGGGCGGCTGCCAGGCGTTCGGGGATTGCTGCGGTCAGGAGTCAGCTGGGTGGCCATCCGCTTCCAGCAGCAGACCGGAAGCCCCTGACGATCGGTGCAGGGCCAGTTCGAGCACCGTTTCCAGACGGATCACCCGGCCCTGGAGGTTGTCGAGGCGGCGTTGCTGCTCCTTCATCAGCCCGGCCATCTCTTCCACCTTGTCGTTCATCCGGATCACGGTGGTGAGAGCCGAGAGCATCCGGTCTGTGACGCTCATGGCTGAGCGCCCAGGGCCGCTCTCACCTCGGCCAGGGCCGCATCCAGGGTTTGCTCGGTGCGGCTGGTGCTGAGTTCCAGCTGCATGAGGGCTGCTTCCAGGGCTTCCGCTTGCGCGAGGGAGCGCGTTTCCGATTCAGCGTTGCGGTGGGTGTATGCCGCCCCCGCCTCACGGAAAAACTGCCCGAGTGAAAGGCCAAGGCTGTGGGCCCGATCGGCATAGGCAGCCTTTTCTGTGGGTGTCATCAACACGGCCACCCGCTCTGTGGCTCGCTCTGGGGGATGCTGCGAACTCTTTCCGGCTGCCACGATGGTCTGTGCATGATCAGCACATGCTAAGGCGACTGCGGCCGGGCCCGTGAAATCGAGCAGGGCCACTCCTGCGGAGAAGGCTTCGCCTACGGCCAGGGCTTCCAACTGATTCGCTGGCAAGGCCTGGATCTGGGCGGTGGTGGTGTCGCTGAGAGGGCCGCAGCGGCGGTTGAGTTGGCGGAGGGTGACACAGCCTGCGCTGCTGGCGTGAGCTGGGCCGCAGGCTTCCGTGATTTCACGGAGTCCAGGCTGGTTCGCCGCCGATAGCGTTGAGGCCACGTCCCATCACGCCGCGACGCCATGGGCTACGTCCACGCCAGCATCGAGCTGAGCAATCCGCGCGAACCGGATCTGAAACCGATCACCACCCAGGCGCTCGCAGACAGCGGCGCCTTGATGCTCTGCATCCCGGAAGCCATGGCGGTGGCGCTGAAGCTGGAGCAGCAATCGGAACGGGATGTCACTGTGGCCGATGGCCGCACGATGCGCGTTCCCTACGTCGGACCAGTGAAGGTGACCTTCCAGGACAGCCTCTGCTTCGTCGGCGCACTGGTGCTTGGCGATGACGTCCTGCAGGGGGCGGTTCCCATGGAGGACATGGACCTCACCATCCATCCCTCGCGCCAGGAACTGGAACCCGACCCACGCCATCCGACCACCCCCCATGCCCTGGTGAAGCGGGCAGCTCACAACTCGCGGCAGCCTGGGAAGGCACCAGACCAGATCTGAGACGTGTCAGCGATCAACCTCACGGCGATGGTCGATGCGCACCACCAGGATCACCAGGTCGCTGCGCTGCCATTCGTAGACCAGACGGTAGTGGCCCACCCGTAAGCGGCGCAATCCTCCAAATTCACCCTTGAGGGCAGAGCCGGCAGCAGGGATGTCCCAGAGCAGGTCGATCGACTCAACCAGCCGCAGGCGATCGGCCTTGGGGATCGCGGCGAGTGCCTTGGCGGCTGAGCGGCTGTTACTCAGCGACCAGCATCCGCAGCGAGCAGCGCTACTCGCTTCGCGAGAAGCCTGCGGCTACGCGCACCTCAACCCAGTCGAGAAAAGGGTCGGCAGGGTCCTTCAGGGCTGCCACGCCGCAGCGCAGATCCTCGATGTCGTCGAGGGAGTACTCGATGGCCTGGCGAATGATGTCGGGGAGGCGGGCCGTGCGCAGCCTGGTGCTTATGGCGGCTCAGGGGGAAATCGCTCTGGCGCGCTCAGGGATTGGTTCGCTTTTGCGATGTTGCCCACACCAGATGTGGTGTGGGTTGGGTTCAGGCGCTCATCCGCTCGATCAGGATCGGCATCGCCAGCCGGACCACCATCCACATCAGCAGCAGCATCATCCGCAGCAGCAGGACGGAGCCGCCCAGGGTGCCCCCCCTTGCGCTTAACCCGCCCAGATCTCGGCCAGCTGCAACTGCAACCCGGGAAAGTCCGGCGTGGCCTCCAGCACATCAATCTGCTCCAGGCGTTGCGGGGCGCCACTGGCGGGCCACACGTCCACGGCCTGCTGATGGGGCAGCAGCAACCAACCCAGCCGGGCGCCGTTGGCCTGATAGCAGGCCATTTTTTGGCGCAAGGCACTCACGCCCCGGGGCCCTTCGTCGCTGGGGCTGGCGAGTTCCACCACCAGGTCGGGGCAGAGCGGCGCGAAGCTGCGGCGCTCTGCCGTGCTGAGGGCCTGCCAGCGATCCAGGCCTACCAGGGACGCGTCGGGGCTGAGCACCGAGCCATCGGGCAGCAGAAAACCCGTTGAACTGTCAAAGACTTTCCATCCCCCCACACGCTTGGTGTAGAGCTTGAGCAGAAAGAGCAGCTCACCATTGCGGGCTCCGGTCTCGCTGCCGGTGGGCGTCATCGCAATGACACGGCCATCGGCGGCCAGCTCAAGCACTGCATCACGGTTCTCGGCGCACACCAGTTCGAACTGCTCCGGTGTGAGATGCAGATCCGGAGGCAGGCGCAGAGGCGCCAGGGCATCCAAGCTGGCTGCCCATGGGCCGTGAGCTGTGGCTGGGCTGGTGGTGAGGGTCATCCTGCCAGGCCTGCACTGGGTTCAGCGTAGCGAGGGCTTGCTGGAGCCATGCCGAACGGAAGCCTTCGGCTACAGGGCAGGAGCTGAGAAGCGCAGGAGCTGAG
>JBBASN010000002.1:14911-47885 GCA_040399225.1 Prochlorococcaceae cyanobacterium
AGCGCATCGCGCACGATTTCGCCGCGGGACCGGCCGGTTTGGGCGCAGGCAGCATCCAGCCCCTGCTCCAGCTCCTCGTCCAGGCGAATGGTGAGCGAACGGTTATTCATGCACCACATTGTAATGCCACCGCCCCATGACGCCCAAGCCATGACGCCCAAGCCATGGCACGACAAGGGCGCTGGCTGGCGAACAGGGTGATGGGGGTTGGGGCGGGGCTGCGACCCGGGCGGGGCCTGGTGGGAGCAGGGCCTTGTTCGCGGCGGAGGCTGCAGCGGCTGCTGGAGCGCCGTTCAGTTGGGGCTGGCTGGTGGCGGGGGTTGCAGGCGTCCCTGCGCCTCGAGATGCTCAAAGTCAGCACGCTTGAGGATGGGCGCCTCAGCGCTGTAGCCGTGCGTTTCGAGCGCATCCTTCAGGCCGCCGATGGCGGCAGCGGTGAACACGTTGGCGTCGCTCACGCAAGACACAAGTTGCTCAAGATTGCGGTGATCGCGATAGCCCGAGGGGTCACAGGCATCGGCCAGGATGCCCAGCTCATCACACAGATCCAACAATGCCAGTACCCGCTGATGGCAGCGAATAAAATGAGCCAGGCCACCGTTTTCTGGGCTGCTGGCGTACTGGGTTTTACAGAAGTCATACCAGTGCCACTGTTGCGATCCCTCGGCATGGATGGCCAGCCCGAAGGAGCAGTGATGGCTTCCTTCACCCGGGAAGGCAGTAAAACCAACCAGCTGGCGGCAACTGGGGATCGCCTGGCGGTTCCTGAAAAAGGCGTCGTAGTCCTCGACTGTCATGGCGCCCTGTTTGACGCAGAACAGGGGATCATCAGCATCCGTGCGGCAGATGCCCTCGCCTTGCAATTCAATCAAGGGCCCCAGCTCCGGCAGTCCCAGCCGCGCTGCACCCTGATGCAGGGCGACGATCCTGCGGCGCGCTTCCTCTGGCGAAGCGTCCGCAAGCGAAAGTGTGTAACTGATGGCCAAACCCATCGGCTTGAAGTCGCGGCAGTCTGGAGCGGCGGTGGCGGCTGTGAGGGGCCGCAGGGTTCCGCGGTTTCACGGAGTCCAGGCTGGAACGCTGCCGATAGCGTTGAGGCCTCGTCCCATCACGCCGCGACGCCATGGGCGAGGTGCACGCCAGCATCGAGCTGAGCAACCCGCGTAAACCGGATCTGAAACCGATATCTGAGAGGTGTCAGCACCATCTCCCTGGGGCTCCAGCCCGTGAGGCGCCCGGTTGAGCGTGAGCTCGTTGGCGACCGGAGGCTCAGCGGCTCGTCGGGCTGGGATGCCCGGCGGCGCAGGGGGAAGTCATGCCTGGGCCCTCAGGCTGATGTTCGCTTTTGAGAGGCTAATGACACCAGATGTGGTGTGGGGTGGGGTGGTGGCGCGTCGGTGGTCGAGCTCGCGGCGGCTCATGGTTGGAGCTCATGGTTGGAGCTCATGGTTGGAGCTCATGGTTGGCGCTCGGGGTGGGCCTGGCCGTGGGCGATGCGGATCAGGCGCTGGCAGCCCACCAGGCTGCTGGCGCGGTGGGCGATCATCAGCACGGTGACCTGGGCACCGAGGGCGGCGATGGACGCCAGCACCTGGGCTTCAGTGGCGGTGTCGAGGGCGCTGGTGGCCTCGTCGAGCACCAGCACCGCCGCCTGCCGGTAGAGGGCCCGGGCCAGGCCGATGCGCTGGCGCTGGCCACCGCTCAGGCGCACGCCCCGCTCCCCCACCGGCGTGTGCAGGCCCTGGGGCAGGCTGCGCAGCACATCCGCCAGCAGGGCCCGCTCAGCCGCCGCCTCCAGGCGGGGCCAGTCAACCTGGCGGGCCGGCAAGCCGAAGGCGATGTTCTCGGCGATGGTGCCGTCGAGCAGGAACACGCTCTGGGGCACGTGGGCGATGCCACTGCGCCAGCGCCGCAGTCGCTCGCCGCGCAGGGGCTCCCCATCCACCAGCAGCTCGCCGGCCGTGGGCTCGAGCAGGCCCATCAGCAGGTCGACCAGGGTGCTCTTGCCACTGCCGGTGCGGCCGACGATGCCCACCCGCTCGCCGGGGCGGATGGTGAGCTCCGCGTGGCGCAACACCCAGGGCTGCTCCGGGGCGTAGCGGTAGCTGGCATCGCGCAACTGCAGGGCTGCCTGGAAGGGCGGGGCTGGGTTCTGGGGCGGGGCCGGGTTCTGGGGCGGGGCTGGTGGAGGTTGGGTTGGCTCGGGGTGGGGGGCGGGGATCGGCGGGTCGAGGTAGGCCAGCACGGAGTGCAGGGCGGGCTGGTGCAGGCGCAGGCCCGTCCAGTTGGCGTAGATCAGCTGCAGGGTGGGCAGCAGGCGCTGGGCGCCGAGGGCTAGGGCACCGAGCAGGGGTAGGGCGCCCAGCACGCCGGTGCGGCTGGCGGTGAGCTGGAGGGAGGCCAGGGCGATCAACGCCAGGCCCACCCCCTCCATCACGTAGCGGGGCGCCAGGGCGATCACCTCCCCCTGGCCTCGGTGGCGGCGCAGGCGCCGGTCGGCCTGGCCGTAGACGCGGCTGTAGGTGGCCTGGCTGCCGTCGAGAATCACATCCCGGATCGAGCCCAGCCCCTCCTGCAGGCAGCGGATCCGCTCCGCCTCATCGGCGCGCATCGCCGCCCCCAGCCGCTGCAGGCGGCGGCGGCTGAGCAGCAGCAGCAGGCCGTAGCCCCCCGCCAGCACGGCCGCCATCACCAGCGTGACCCGGGGATTGAGCACCAGCAGCACCCCGGCTAGGGCCAGGCCCACCAGGCCGCCGCTGCACAGCTGCAACAGGCCGCCCAGCCCATTCACCACCTGGTCCACCTCATTGGCCACGGCGCTGATCAGGTCGCTGCTGCGCCGCTGCAGCAGCAGGGCGTAGGGCTGGTGCAGGGTGCGGCGGTAGAGCTCCGCGCTCAGGTCGGAACCGATGGCCTGCACCAGGCCGCTGGAGGCCCAGAGCGCCAGCAGCCGCAACAGGCCGGCCAGTAGGGCCGCCAGGGCGAACAGCAGGCAGAACGGCAGCACCAGATCCCCGGGCTGCTGCCAGCCCAGCCAACCCGCCAGCACCTGCACCTTCGCCGTGCCCCAGAGCCGCTGGGGTTCAGCCAGCACGGCCAGAAACGGCAGCGCCGCCCCCAGGCTGAACATCTCCGCCAGGGAACTGAGCAGCAGCAGGGCCAGCACCCCCGCCAGCTGCCAGCGGCGCCGGCGGTTGAGGTGCCGCCAGAGCCGCGGTAGGTCGTGACGCAGGCGCGGCACGGGCCGGGCCTCAGGCCCCGCGGCGCGAGACATAGAGATTCTCGCCGCGACAGGCCTCAACAGGGAAATCGCCCACCGCTGCCCAGAAGTGCCGGGAGCAGCCCGGCTCGTAGCGGTCGTGCAGCTCGATCACGATCGAGGCCACCTGCTCCAGCCAGCTCAGGTCCCGCCCCGGCGCGAACAGCTGGGCCTCTGCTCCCTCGATGTCCAGCTTGAGCAGATCCACCGGGCCGTGGCTGGCGATCAGCTCCTGCATGGTGAGGGTGTGACAGGTGGCTGGGGAGCAGGTGGATGAACTGGTTGGGGAGCTGGGGCTGGTGGGCAGGTGGGTGCGCACAGCGCACTCGGCAGCGAGGGAATGGTCGAGCGCCAGGCGGGTGGACTCGGGCCAGAGGGCCCGGTTGATCAGCACCGCCCGGGGATGGGCTGAGCAGTTGGCCTCCAGCAGGGCGAAGTTGCCGGGGTCGGGTTCGATGGCCACCACCGTGGCGGCCGGAAAGCGCTGCAGGAAATAGCGGGTGGCGCTGCCCACGTTGGCACCGGCATCCACGATCAGCGGCGGGCGCTCCCCTGGCCGGTGATCCTCCAGCAGGGGGAAGGGAAAGGCGTAGTCGCCGCGGAAGAGGACGTCGGCCACCATCAGCACATCGGTGCCCCAGCTGCGCACCAGCAGCTCCCCGGCCGGGGTGTCCAGCGGGGCGGTGCGGGCGCCGGCCAGCCGGGCCCCCAGCAGCCGCAGGGCATTGCGGCGGCCCACCAGGGTGGCGATGTGGCGGATGCCCCGAAAGCAGCGCGGACTGAACGGCAGGGTGGCTGGGTGGGTGATGGGCTGGATTCTGGTGGAGGGTCAGGCCTGCAGCGCAGGGATGTGGGCGCGCCAGACAGCAACGGCGGCGGGCTCCTTGAACCAGCCGTGGGCTCCAAAGGGCAGGCCTGCCTGGGCGGCCAGATCGCGCTCCACGTAGCGATCCAGGCAGAAGCGGCAGGCCGTGGCGTAGTCGGGAACCGTGAACCAGGGCAGCAGCCTGGGCAACACCGCTCCAAAGATCACGTCTTCGTTCAGGCCAAGCCGCCGCTGCAAAAGGTTGTGGCGCTGGCGCAGCCGGCAGTCGCCGCTGAGCAGCAGCCGCAGCAGGCGCAGCAACCGCACCCCGGCGCCGCGCAGGTTGTAGCCGCGGATCACGCTGGGCAGGTCGGCCAGTCCCACCAGCCGGGGATTGCGGGCAAAGGCCTGGCGGAAGGCCGCCAGCGCACGCAGGGAAAACCCGCCACAGCCCACGGCCTGGCAGCCCGCCTCGCCGTAGGCCGCACCCTCGGGGTAGATCGGCGCCCCGAGATAGGCGTAGGGCTGGCGGCACCAGAGCAGGAGCTCGTCCCGGAACACATAGCTGTCGAGCTGGGCGATCAACAGATGGCTGTATCCCTGGTAGTGCTCGTAGAACCAGGGCTGCAGCATCAGGTGGTTGTAGGCGGGCACATCGGCCAGCCAGTGATCGTCCACCAGATGGAGCTGCAGATGCAGAGCGGCGAGATCAAGCCGGGCCGCCAGCCAGTCGCCGAGCAGGGGGGCGAGGCGCCGCGGAGCCAGGATGGCGATTGGGTGGAGGGCCAGCACCGAGGTGATCGAGGCAAAGCTCGCCCACTCCAGAGCTGACAGCTCCAGCTTGTAGAGGGGGATCACCACCACCGGGCGGATCTCGCTCTGCGGTGGGGGGGGGATCTCCTGGGTGGCACTGCGCGGCGAGCCGGAGGTGGGGGCGAGCGGACGGGGCAACGGGGACTGAGGAACCTGGGGCTTGAACAAAGCAGCCTGAGCAAGCAGCCTGAGAGTCAGTGGCCCGGGGGGGGCGGCCAGCGCACCGCACGGCTAAGGGCAGGCCAGAGGGGCTGGCTGCTGGCGGACTGCTTCAACAGCTGGGGACGGTTGGTGCTGACCAGCAGGCAGTTGAAACTGCGATCCGGGGTGGGTAGCAGGGTGGCGAGAGCCTTCTGAGCTCGGGGCAGGGGCTCGGGCTTCAGCGGCAGCTCGGTGAGCGCATCCCGGTCTGACTGCAAGGTGCCCCTGGCTGTGAGGCAGCTCGCGGGACTCGAGGAGCCGGAGCCAGCCTGAGCTGGGGAAAGACTGGCGGGATCCAGCGCGGAGGCGGCCCAACTGGCCATGGGCGTGAGCCGCACCTGGGCACCAGCCGGACCCTCAAGGACCGTGCCCGTGCCGACGGCCAGGGGGCTGAACAGGGGCCGATAGCCCCGGGGCTGGCGCGGTTTCGGCAGGGCGGGGGAGGGGCTTGAGCTGGAGCTGGAGAGAACCCGCCAGCCTTGCGGCAAGGGGAGATCGACGGGCAGCTGGGGCAGCCGGGGCTGGCGGGGCAGCAGGAGAGGCTGGAGCGTGGCCAGCAGCGCCAGGCTGGAGAGAGCGCCCAGCACCAGGCGGGTCTGGAGGCGTGAAGGGGTGGGGCTGATGTGGCGGAGCAACGGTCAGACCAGCTCGTTGGGGCTTGAGGGGGATCCTGGGGAGCCAGCCGCCAGGCCCCTGCTGGCGAGCTCCCGGTCGATCAGCTTGGTGTACCCCCAGCCCAGGATGAACACGGCGATCAGGGAGAACACCAGGCTGCCGTAGGAATCATGGAAGAAGTCGAAGCCCTGCTCGCCCCAGTCCTCGGGCACGGCCACCAGCAGGGCCAGCAGGGCAATGCGCACCGCATTCACCAGCACAGCTGACACCAGGGCGATCGCCACGGCCAGAAGGCGGTGCAGCCAGCTGCGCAGGGGAAACACCATCAGGAAGATGAGCACCACCACCAGGCTCACCACGATCTGGTCGATGCCGGTGCAGGTGCCCGTGATCGACACGCCGCCGGTGCTGAGCATCACCTCGCGGCCGCTGAGGGCGGGCTCAAAGCCGAGGGCGGTGAGCAGCAGCCAACTGAGCTGGGCGGTGGGGCGCTCCAGGTAGGGATGCAGAGCTGAGATGCGATAGCCCAGGGGAAACAACAGGCCGATCACCCCCGGCACCAGAAAGATGCGCAGGCGGGAGAAGGGACGATTGAGCAGGGCCAGTCCCCCCACCAGCAGGGGCACCATCAGGTAAATGAAGCGGTCCTGCTGGTTGAGCAGCCAGCCGCCGCGCCAGAGGGTGTAGCCGATCAGCGCGCCACCCAGCAGCTGGGAGGCCCGGGATGGCCGCGGCCAGAGCAGGGGCAGCTGGTCCTCCAGGGCGATCGTGCAGCCGAACCAGATCAGCAGATTGAGCAGCTGGAACTTGAGATCCACATCGGCCCAGTAGAGCTGCAGGGCACTCCAGGTGAACAGCAGGCAGGCCAGCAGCAACCAGAGAGAGCGGCGGTTGCCGGCATGGCGGCGCAGCTTCTGATCCACAACAGGAAGCCAGTGCCCGGGACGCCACTGAGGGGGAAGGGACCGCAGAAGCTTGGAGCCCATCAGGCGCGGCGGAAGAAGGCCCAGAAGGCCCAGCCGTACACCAGAGAGGCCAGCAGCACGCGCAGGCTGTCGCGGCCGAGGGCAAACCGGGCGCCGCTGGCCTGGCGGCGCAGATCTTGCAGCGAGCTGTCGCGGTTGCGGTTGGCCTCGGCGATCAGGTCGTCAAGCTGGGCGGCGGGAGCGGGCAGGGTGGCCGGGGCAGTGGCTGGATCCAGCCGTTTCAACTGCAACCAGCCCTGGCGCAGGCGCTCGGCCGGCGCATCCCGCAGAGCCCCCTCCAGCTGCTCAAACTGCTGGCGCTGCTGCAGCGTGGCCTGGGTGAATTGAAGATCAAGGGCCGCTGCCCCCTGGATGAACATCACCACCTGCAGCGGCGCGAGCAACAGCATTCCCAGGGCACCGGCGATCGCCATGCGCTGCACCCAGAGCTTGTTGCGCTCCATGGCGAGCTTGTCCTTCACCAGCTGATCCACGGCAAAGGGATCGCGCCGGGACGCCGATGGTGCAGCACCGCTGAAGATCCTGGCTCCCAGCCTGGACAGGAGGTTGCCGGATGAGCTGGATGATGGGGACTTGGCGGATCGGATCCGGGTGGACGACGCTGCCTCCCTGGAGCTGCGACCAGAATCACGCTGGCTGGTGGCCCGGGATTTGCGGCTGGGAAGATCGAGGGAGCGCAGGTAGGAGCCGTAGCGCACCAGGCAGAGACCCACCAGGGCGAGGGAGCCGGCATCCACGATCAGCCTGGAGATGTTCTGGCTCCAGGCGAGGTTGCGGGGCTGAAGGGGCAGCAGCCCACCGATCACCGTGAGCACGAACACCGTGAACAGAGCCCAGCCAGCCGTGGTGAGGATCACCAGCTCCTTGCGCCTGGTGGGCAGGGGTTGGGATCGGGATGGGTCCGTCGCCGAGTCAGGGCTGGAAGTGGTGCTCAAGGGTGCTTGGTCGCGCTCAGAGGCATGCATATTGCCAGCAGGTTGGGGATCAGGCTCAGCGCTGGGCCCCTCGCCTCTGCAGCTGGGTCAGGACGCCAGGGGGCAGGGGGTGCAGGCTGAGATCGCCGCCGGGACCGCGCCGGAGGCGCCAGAACAGCACGCTGTTGCAGGCGGGGCAGTGGAAGGCCTCAATCCAGTCGTCGGCCAGGGGGGTGAGGCCCTGCCGCTCGGCCCACTGCAGGAAGCGCTCGCGCTGCACGGGGCCGGCCTTGATCTCGCCGTCCGGGCCGGCCGCCAGAAAGCGCTTGGCCGACACACTGCACAACCCCTGCTGGGGATGGCGGGGACAGGAAAGATCACGGCGGGGACGGCGGCGCCGCGGGCGGGATAGCAGCGCTGGTTCGGGTCCCTGCACGGTGGGAAGACACACGGGTGGCGTGGAGGCACTGGCGGGACCGAAGTCAACCAGCCGAGTGCACGTGCGCAGGGACTGCAACCCGAGGGAAGCGTCTCAACCGCGTCACGCGGCCTCTTGGGCCTGGGAAGCAACTGACTGCCTTTAGAGACAGAAAAGATGACCTCAAAAGATTACCAACCCGGCAAATCAGACGGGGACCGGAAAACCAAAACCCCAATACTGATCAAAGTTGGCACTTCTGACTTCGTCGAAAGTCTGCCGCTGGTGCACCAAAAATCTCTTAAAACCGTAGCAGCTCTGCCGCGTTTTCTCAAGGGCCATGGGCGAGGGGATGGCCGGCGTGAGCCCCCTCTGCTGCAAGAGAAAGACCAAGCACATCTGGGGCACCTGCGTTGGTGACCAGTACTACAGATTGGGCATCTGGGCGGCCGCCTGCAGCACTGCCCGGGCCAGCTGGGGCGCCAGCCGCGGCACCGCCAGAAAGGCGGCACTGAAGCCCACAAAGCTCCACAGGCCCGGCGGCGCCCCGACCACCGGGCCCACCAGGGGCTGGCCGTCCGTGCAGAAGCTCACCGGCACCTGCTGAAAGCGGCCCGGGCAGTGGGCCAGCGCCGGCAGCAAGGGCGCCAGGGCCTGGCGCAGCCGCCGCTCCTGCAGGCCAGGGTCGGGGGGATCGCCGGCCGCCAGGCCTGGGCGCACCAGGCTGATCTGCCCCGCCAGCCAGTGATCGCCCCAGGGCAGCAGGCCCGGATCCACCTGCCAGGCCTCGGCGGCCAGGCCGGCGGCTCCGGCCTCCAGGGCCAGACGCTGGAAGCGGGCCGGCAGTCGCATCGCCAGCGGCCCGGCCCAGGGCCAGCCGCCGTGCTGGGGCTCCAGCTCCAGCACCCCCGCCCAGCTCACCCGGAGGCGCTCGGGCAGGTGCGGCCAGAGCTCTCGGCTACCGGCCCCTGCGGCCAGCACCACCTGGCAGGCCGCCAGGGGTTCGGGCTCGCCCGCCAGTTGCAGCTGCCAGGGCTGGCCGGCGGCGGCGGGCGGCAGCAGGCGCTCCACCCGGCCCTGGCGCAGGCGCACCCCCGCCCGCTCCAGGGCCCCGGGCAGCTGCCGGCGCAACACGGCGGCTTCCACCCGGCTGCAGGGCAGGGGCAGCCGGCCGCCCAGGGGCGCGCCCGGTCCCCAGGGGCGGAACCAGCGGTGCCGCCAGCCCAGATCGCCATAGCGGCGCTGCAGCCGGGCCCAGTGGCCCCCGGCGAAGGGGGCGATCGCCCCGTAGCTCCACTGGCTGGCCTGGTGCGGGCTCGCGGCATCCACAAGCTGCACGGTCAGTCCACCCGGTGTCTTGCAGGATGCAGCCGCCAGCTCCAGGGCCAGCAGCCCCCCCGCCAGGCCGCCGCCGATCACCACCACATCAACGGGAGCGGGGATGGCCGCTTGCGCGCTCAAGTCACACCAACAGGTTGAACGAGGTCACCACCTGGCCAAACAGCTCCTTCACCCGGGGCCAGCGGATTTCATTGGTGCTGGCGGCAAAGGTGTACAGGCGGCCCCGGTCCACCACCACCGTGGCCAGCTCGTGGCGGTCGCGGTCCTGCAGGTGCACGGCGTACTCCAGGTCGTAGAAGGTGCGGCCGCCCTGCTGGCGCTCATCGGCCTGCACCAGCTCGGCCTGCCGGCCGCTGCCCTCGGGGGCGATCACGTTGCGGCGCAGGGCCTCGCCCACCGCCACCGGACTGCCCAGGCTGGTGAGATCGCTGTCGGGGGTCACCTCCGAGATCACCAGGCTGAGGGTCTCGTCGCTGTTGATCAGGTCGTGGAACACCACCGAGGGGCCGCCGCTCACCTGGGCGCGGATCCAGCCGGTGGGATAGAGGAAGGCATAGCGGCCGTCCGGACTCTGGTAGCCGTTCAGGCCGGCGGTGGTGCCGCTGCAGGCCGTGACCAGCAGGGCCAGCGCCAGCGCCACCAGGCTGCGCAACAGACCTGCCGGCGGCAGGAAACGGACGGGCGTTGCGGTCACGGGCGCGGCGGGCGGGGAGCTGGCGCCCATTCTGCTGGGCGCCGCGCCTACATTCCCGCCAGAGGCAGCACGGTCCTGAGCGGCTACACCCGTCCCCTGGCCCGGTTGATCGAGCAGTTCGAGCGGCTGCCCGGCATCGGCCCTCGCACGGCCCAGCGCCTGGCCCTGCACCTGCTGCGCCAGCCGGAGGACCAGATCCGCAACTTCGCCGACGCCCTGCTGGCCGCCCGCAGCCAGGTGGGCCAGTGCCGGCGCTGCTTCCACCTCTCCGCCGAGCCGCTCTGCGAGATCTGCCGCAACCCGGAGCGCCAGACTGGCCAGATCTGCGTGGTGGCCGACTCCCGCGACCTGCTGGCCATGGAGCGCACCCGCGAGTTCAAGGGCAGTTACCACGTGCTGGGCGGCCTGATCTCGCCGATGGACGGCATCGGCCCCGAGCTGCTGCAGATCCAGCCGCTGGTGCAGCGGGTGGCCGCCGAGGGCGGGGTGGCCGTGGAGGAGGTGATCCTGGCCCTCACCCCCAGCGTGGAGGGCGACACCACCAGCCTCTACCTGGCGCGCCTGCTGCGGCCCTTCGCGCCGGTGACTCGCATCGCCTACGGCCTGCCGATGGGCAGCGAGCTGGAATACGCGGACGAGATCACCTTGGCCCGCGCCCTCGAGGGTCGCCGGCCGGTGGAGTGATCGGCAGGGTTGCAGGCTGGAACCGGTGATCTGGAACTGTCCGTCCAGCTGGCCCAGACTGCAGCGATGAATCGCTCAGCAGACTGGCTGCATCAGGCCGAGGCCGACCTGGCCCAGGCCCAGCTCAGTGCCGGTGCCGGCCACCATGAGTGGGCCTGTTTCGCCTGCCATCAGGCCGTGGAGAAGGCCCTCAAGGCGCTGCACCTCCGCCATGGCCAGCAGAGCTGGGGCCATGGCCTCGGGCGCTCCTTCCGCGACCTGCCAGCCGAGCTGGCCCAGTCCCTGGCCGTGGAGGTGGCAGATCTGGAGGATCGGCTCCGGGTGCTTGACGCCCTCTACATCCCCACCCGCTATCCCGATAGCCTGCCTGAAGGTGCTCCGACCGATCACTTCGGCCGGTTGCAAAGCCAGGACGCCCTCGGCCATGCCCGTGCGCTTGTTGACGCAATCCGTGCTGCGCTGGCCCAGGCCTGACCAGGTGCTCCAGGAGGTGCGCACCTGGGCCGAGGAACAGCGCCGCGCCCGCGCGAGCCTCAGGCGCGTGGGGGTGTTCGGCAGCTACGGGCGGGGCGACGCCGGCGTGGGCAGCGATCTCGATCTGCTGCTGATCGACGAGGACGCCGAGGGCCCCCAGCACCAGCGCCTGCGCCACTGGCCGCTGGAGCTCCTTCCCCTCAGCTGTGATGCCCTGGTGCTCTCGTCCAGGGAACTTCAGGAGCTGCTCGCCGGCGACAGTCGCATGGCCCGGGAGCTGCGCCGCGATCTGCGCTGGCTCGACTGAGAATGGGCCGATCCTGGCGGCCGACTGTCCAACGTGTGATGCCCAGCCAACCCACCAGCCGCTACAGCGCCATCGCCCCGGCCGAACGGCTGCCGGCCTGGCTGCAGCGGCCGGTGGGCCGGGCGTCCGACCTGGCGGCAGTACAGGCGGTGGTGACGCAGCAGCGGCTGCACACGATCTGTGAGGAGGGCCGCTGCCCGAACCGGGCGGAGTGCTACGCCGCCGGGACGGCCACCTTCCTGCTGGGGGGCTCGATCTGCACCCGCAGCTGCGCCTTCTGCCAGGTGGACAAGGGCCAGGCACCGATGCCCCTCGACGGCGCCGAGGCCGAGCGGGTGGCCGAGGCGGTGGCGGTGCTGGGCCTTTCCTACGTGGTGCTCACCGCCGTGGCCCGCGACGACCTGGCCGACCACGGCGCCGGCCTGTTCACCGCCGCCATGGCCGCCATCCGCCGGCGCAGCCCGGGCACAGCGATCGAGGTGCTCACCCCAGACTTCTGGGGCGGGCAGCGGCAGGAACAGGCGGGCGTCGCCGCCCAGCGCCAGCGGCTGGCCGCCGTGCTGGCCGCTGGGCCGGTGTGCTTCAACCACAATCTGGAAACGGTGGAGCGGCTGCAGGGGGAGGTGCGCCGCGGCGCCACCTACCGCCGCTCCCTGGGCCTGCTGGCGGCGGCCCGGGAGCTGGCGCCGGCGATCCCCACCAAGAGCGGCCTGATGCTGGGGCTGGGGGAGAGCGAGGAGGAGGTGGTGCAGACGCTGCGCGACCTGCGGGTGGTGGATTGCCAGCGCCTCACCCTGGGGCAATACTTGCGGCCTTCGCTGGCCCACATTCCCGTGGCCCGCTACTGGAGCCCACACGACTTTGACCGCATCGGCGCCATCGCCCGCGAGCTGGGTTTCCAGCAGGTGCGCAGCGGTCCGCTGGTGCGCAGCAGCTACCACGCCAACCCTGCTGCTTAGCGAATCGCCGGGGCCAGCTGGGTGATGAAGATCTGACTCACCCCGGTGACCATGAACTGAACGCCCATCGCGGCCACCATCAAACCCATCACACGCATCAGGATGTTGAGCCCGATCGGGCCCACAACGGCTTTCAACCAACGACCAGCCAGAAAGATCGCCAACACAACCACCGAGAGCAAAAACGAGCCCAACAGCATTGCGCCACCGTCATGATCGGCACGATCCTTAGCGGCATACAACACCACGTTGGCAATCACTCCGGGCCCAACCAGCAAGGGCATGGCCAGGGGAATCACAATCTTCTGAAACACCGTTTCCGCATCTTGTAGTTCGCTCACTGCAGCTGTAGCCCCTGAGTCCTGAATGTCCGAATCGCCGGCATCCCCAGACACAATCTTCAATCCCATCAGCAACAGGAGAATGCCGCCGGCGATGCGGAATGCATCCATCGAAACACCGAGAAACTGCAGGATGCTCTCACCAACGAACAGAAAGACCACCAGCAGCGCCAGCACCGTGAGTGACACGAACAGGGCCACGAGGCGCTGAACATCGCGGTTCTCCCGTGCTGTGAGAGCAATGAATATCGGCAGCACCCCGAGGGGATTCATCAAGGCAAAAGTGGTGACCATGAAATTGATCAGTTCCGATCCATTCATTGAGAAGTTGCCAATCAAGTCAGCATAATCCAGCCCCGCATCAGTCGCAAGCGCTGCCACACCTACAATCGGCGGCATTGATTGGCCATTCAGGTCGTCCTATGTCGCGTGGCCATGGCAGGGGCGGCCAAGAGCTTTGCTGGAGCGGGGCAAAGCGGCTCGCTGTTGCCTGCCTGGCTTGCATTCCCCTGCCAAGCCCCAGTCAACCCATTCACGCTGAACCGATTCACGGTGAACCAGCAAACGCGATCGAAGCATCTCCAGCTCAACCAGCGGCGCAGGAACACCGTGGCGAAACCAAGTCTTCTTCTCTGGAAACCCATTCGTCTTCTGCGAATGTTGCTTTCGCCAATGCGTTCTCTCTGAATGGCTGGATCAAGCCACCGGAATGGCTGGACCTGCAGCTGCGCCTCCAGGCCCAGCCCCTGGCCAATCCCCGTGGCGGCCTTGAGCAGAGCGCCAGCTGGATGCAGCAGCTCACCCTGGATCTGCAGCTGGGCCCGGGCCTGCGCAAGCCCCTGGCCGAATGGCGGGAGGGCGACCACTGGCGGGGCCACCTGGAACTGGGCCTGTTCAGCGGTCAGCCCAACTGGTGGCAGCAGATCGGTGCCGCCTTCCCCCTGCAGGCCACCGCCAGCCCCAACGGCCTCTGGCTCACCGAGGCGAGTGTGGAGCGCCGCCCCGGCACGGGTGGGCTGGCCCTGAAGGCCGGACTGTTCGCGCTCGACCCGGACTGGGTCACAGCGCCTGTGCTGAACGCCTACGTGCATTCGGCGCTGGACAACAGCCTCAACCTGAACGTGACCGGCTTGCCGATCAATCCGGCCGTGGCCCCCGGCCTGCAGGTGAGCTGGACGCCGGGTGCCGACGGGCAGTGGGGCAGCTGGCAGCTGGGCGGGTTCTGGCTCGATCCGGTGGACGAGCTGGCCGGGCTGTTCGGCGTGAACCCCGGACTGGCGGAGATGCGGGGCAGCGCCCAGCTGCTGCAGTGGCGCTACCAGCGCCTGCCGGGCTGGAGACAGGCCCACACGCTGCTGGCCCACCCGGGTGGCCCGGTGCCGCGCCTGCTGCCGCCGCCCCTGCTGCAGCTGGGCGGCCTGGCGGTGCTCTCCGACCACGCTGGCGGCAGCACAGCCGCGTTCACGGGCAGCCTCACTGCGGCCGTCCCCCTGCCGCTGGGCCTCGACAACCGGCTGTGGCTGGGGGTGAACGCCGGCCAGGAGCACTCCAGCAACAAGGTGCCCCTGTTTCTGGCAGGCGGCTGGCTGAGCCAGGGGCCGCTGCCCGGCCGTCCCCGGGACGTGCTGGCCATCGGCTATGGCCGCAGCCGCCTCAATCCCCAGCTGGTATCCGGCCGCAACCCCCATGAGGCCGTGCTGGAGCTCAACTACAGCTGGCAGCTGAACCAGCACCTGAGTCTGCAGCCGGTGCTGCAGCTGATCCTGTCCCCCGATGGCCGCAACGCCGCCCCGATCCTGGCCACGGGCCTGGGTCTAAACCTGCGCTTCTGAGCCGATCAGCAGCCGGTAGGCCGCGTCGAGGCGGTGGAAGGCCTCCACGTCGCCGCCCAGGTCGGGATGGTGGGCCTTGGCCAGGCGCCGGTAGGCCCGCTTGATCGCCGCCAGCGAGGCCCCGGGCTCCAGCCCCAGCAGGCGCAGGGCGGCCGTGCGCTGATCCACGGGGCGCGCCGTGAGGCGCAGCAGGTCGTCCACCAGCCGCAGCGGGGCCTCGTTCAGCCACTCCGGCGCCCGCTGGCCGTGGAGGGCGAAGGCGGCGCGCACGGCCCAGCGCACCCGGCTGTGGGGACCGCGCAGGGCCTCGGCCAGTTCCGCCGGCAGCGCCTGCGAGCCGCGCTCCTCCACCAGCCCCCGCAGTCCCCCGGGCGGCCCCACGGGCAAGGCCTTCCAACGGGGATGGCGGGCCATGGCGATCCCCCAGTGCTCCACCCGGGCTGCCGCGCCGCCGGTCACGGTCTGTCGCCCCTGCTGTCTCTCCATCTGCAGGGTCTGCAGCTGCAGGCGCAGGCGGCGCACCTCGCGGCGCAGGGCGTCGTTCTCGGCCAGCAGGGTGTCCACATTGCTGGTCACCACCCCCCGGGAGGGCGATCGGCCGCCGGCGCCGGTGCGGGGATCGAAACCCATCGGCTCAGGGCAGCAGCGGGCGCAGGCGGCGCCGATCAGCAGTCATGGAGCAGCAGACAACTCCGCACAGCATGGAACTGTTGGGCCCTCAGCCCCAGAAATGCTCGACCCCGAGGCCATCGAAGGCGGCATCCGCCGAGATGGGGAGCAGGTCCTCCTGACGAGCCACCACCGCGATCATCAGGTCGAAAGGGTCCCTGTGGTCCCAGTCGAGCAGCGCTGCAGACAGGGCAGCAGACCGTGAAAGGGCAGGAGATCGAAACCGTCGGCATCGGCGCGATCCAACAGGCCCGCGGCGAAGGGAACCATCTCCGGCCATTTGCCCAGACACACATTCTGGCCGATTTCGTAGAGCGAGATCACACTCAATTCGGCGCGATCGGCCCCACCAATCCTCTCCCTCGCCTCCAGGGGCAGGAGGGGATCATCGGTGCGCACCATCGCAAAGGCATTGGTATCGATACCAGCTCGCCCCTTGCCACGGCCTTCAGCAGCTCGAAGAGGCGGGTCTTCGCCTCGTGGACCGACAGCTGCATGGTTCAACCTTAGTCAAGGCCGCAAAGGCTCTCGCCCTGCCAGCCGCCGGGCGGTGCGGGCCAGGCCCTCGGTGCAGTCGCCGCGCATCAGCAGTCCGGCGCCGCCCCAGAGCAGGCGCGGTGCCAGGTCGGCCGCGCCGGCGCCCAGCTCGCGCAGCGGCCGAAAGCCCAGCTGGCGGAAGTAGCGCACCAGCAGCCGGTGCTGGGCCTCCTGGTCGCGGATCGCCAGCAGGGTGGCCTGGCGGCAGGGGGTGACCTCCAGGGCCCAGGCGAAGGTGGCCGCCCAGATCAGCGGACCCACGGCTGCCGTGTCCCTGCCCTGCACCCGCATCGTGTCGAGGCGCAGGCCGCTGCTGGTGGGCAGGGCCCAGCCCTTGAGCTCCCCGAGCAACTGCAGCGGCGAGGCCCCATCGGCGCCATCGCGGCGCCGGGCCACCCCCACCCGCAGCCCCCAGGCCAGCCCCGCCGGCCGGCCCACCTGCAGGCGCAGCAGCAGCCCCCGCCGGCGAGCCTCCTGCTCAAGCTGGGCCAGGGTGGGGGTGGCTGAAGGGTTGATCAAGGCGATGGAACCGCCGCTGGGTCCACCCCCGGTTCAGCCTCGGCCACCTCAGCCGCGAGGCCGCAGCTGGGGCAATAGGGGAAGCAGGCCAGGTGCTGGCTGCCGCAGCCGCCGCAGTGGCGCTGCAGCTGCAGGCCGCAGTGCATGCAGTAGTTGGGCAGGGCGCCCTCCTGGCGCGGCAGGCTGCGTTCGCAGCTGGGGCACTGGTGGCGGCCCAGGGTCAGCAGGGCCTTCTCGTAGCGGATCTGGCGCTGGCGCTGCTGCTGGGGCGCGGCCTGCTCCTGCTGTTTGCGCAGCAGGTAGGCGTTCAGCCAGCGGATCAGGGAGCGGCCCACCACCAGAGTGAGCAGGGCGCCCACGCCATAGCGGATGTAGGCGCCGAAGCTGGGCAGGTAGGGCACCAACTCCACGAAGAAGGCGAACAGGCCGAACAGCAGAAAGCCCCACACGAAGGGCCACTGGTCGCTGCCCCGGTAGCGGCGGAACTGCCAGAGGGCCAGCAGCAGCAGCGGCCCCACAAACGCCAGCCGGATCCCGAAGGCCAGCAGCTCGGAGCGCTGGCGCGCCTGGCGGCGCAGCTGCTCCAGCTGCCCCTGGGGAGCGGCCAGCTCGCCCTGGGCCCGCTGCAGGTTGGCCTCCAGCTGGCTGCGCTGGGCGCGGAGCTGCTGCTCCTGGCGCAGCAGCCCGTCGAGCTGGCGGGCCCTGGCGATCACCTCCGGGTTCTGCTGCGACTGCTCCGTGGCCGAGCGGGCCGCGCGCCAGTTGTCGAAGCTGGTCTGCTCGCGGGCGGTGGCCTCACCGGCCAGCAGCTGGCGCTCGGTGAGCCGCTCGATCTCGCCCTGCAGCTGGTCGCGGCGCTGCTGCAGGGGCTGCAGCTGCCGCTCAAGCTGGCCCACCCGGGCGGTGTCGAGGAAGCGCTCCTGGGGCGGCCGGCGGGAGAGCAGGGGCAGGTCGGCGATCAGGGAGCCGCCCACCTGGATCAGGAAGTAGGCGAACAGCAGGGCGATCAGCCACTGGCCCAGGCGCACCAGCCGTTCCGGGCCACGGGAAGGACTGAGCATCAGGGGTTGGGCCGGGCTCCCATGTTGGCCAATGCAGGCTGGGCAGGCCTATCCCTGCACGATTTGTAGGCCGGCTGATGGGGGAACAAACGGCTCGGCCAGCAGCACCGCCTGCAGGGGCAGCGCCCCGAACAAGTGGGGGAACAGCTCGCCGCTGACGGGGGCCGGCTCCCAGCGCACCGCCAGGCCGGCGGCGGCCAGGCGCTGGGGATCCACCACCAGCAGCTGCAGCGCGCCGGCGGGCAGGTCTGCATAGAAGCGCGCGGCGGTGGCCTCCACCTGGTGGGCAGCGCTGAGGTGGATGAAGCCCACCTCCTCCAGGGAGCGACCGCGGGTGGAGTGGCGGTATTCGCCCGCGGCGCGGGCCTGCTGCCACTCCGGCCGCAGGGCCAGGTGATACAGCCAGCCGGGGGAGCGCCAGGGGCTGCGCTCCGCCCAGGGCGGGGCCAGCACCGCCTCCAGCTCCGGGCCCGCCAGAAACCGCTCCAGCCAGGCGTGCAGCGGCCCCAGGCCCGGCTCGGCAGCAAAGCCCGCCGGATCGGCCAGGCAGAACTGGCGCACGAAGGGCAGCAGGGCCCAGTCGGCCAGGGACGGCCGATCTCCCAACAGCCAGCCGCCGCCCGCCAACCGTGCACACCAGCCCCGCAGGATGGTGAGGCCCGCCTCGCGCTCACCCTCCCCGGCGTAGCGGTCGGAGTACTTGAAGCGGTCGAGGTGGTGCTTAAAGGGGCCATCGTTCTGGGCGATCAGCTCCGCCATCCGGGCGCGCTCGGCGGCGCTCCAGCCCGCCAGCAAGCCACTTGGATCGCTGCGCTCCAGGGCCCAATGCATGATCGCCAGGCTCTCGTCGAGCACCGTGGGTGGAGCGGCACCATCGCCCGCAACGGTGAGCACGGGCACCGTGCCCTTGGCCGAGGCCGCCAGCAGCTCCGGCGGTTTGGCGCGCAGGCTCACCTCGCGCAGCTCCAGATCACGGCCGGGCACCAGGCCTGCCGCCGCCAGGGCCAGCCGGGCCCGGATCGCGTAGGGGCAGCGGCGGAAGCTGTAGAGAACGGGCGTGGGCTCAGCCACCGTTGGGCCGCGAGCTCCGCTGCATCTGCATCTGCATCTGCCGCTGGCGTTCGCGAAAGCGGGCCCGGTCGCCATCGCTGAAGCGATCGATGCAGTGGCGGCAGCTCACGCCCGGCTCATAGCCGGGCAATTGGCGATCGGCGGGGGAGAGGGGCAGGCCGCAGGCGTGGCAGAGGCTGTGCTCCCCAGGCTCGAGCCGGTGGTTCAGCGCCACCCGCTGGTCGAACACAAAACATTCGCCGCGCCAGCTGCTGCCCGCCTCGGGCCTCTCCTCCAGATAGCGCAGGATGCCGCCCTGCAGGTGGTGCACCCCTTCAAATCCCTGCTGCTGCAGATAGGCCGTGGCCTTCTCGCAGCGGATGCCGCCGGTGCAGAACAGGGCGATCGCCCGGGGCTGGCGCTCGGCCACCAGCGGCCCCAGCTCGCGCTCCACCCAGAAAGGAAAATCGCGGAAGCTGGCGGTGCCCGGATCGATCGCGCCGGCAAACGTGCCGATCGCCACCTCGTAGGTGTTGCGGGTGTCGATCAGCAGGGTGTCCGGCTGGGCGATCAGGGCATCCCACTGCTCGGGCGGCACGTGGGTACCCACCGCCGTGGCCAGGTAGGGGCGCACCCCTGGCTGGCCGAGGGTGACGATCTCGCGCTTGAGCCGCACCTTGAGCTGGTGGAAGGCCTGCTCCTGGGTGTGGCTGAACTTGGCCTTCAGCCGCTCCAGCCCGGGCACCCGGCGCAGGCGTGCCAGCACCGCCATCACGCCGGCCTCCGGTCCGGCGATCGTGCCGTTCACCCCCTCAGCCGCCAGCAGGATCGTGCCGCGCACCGCGCCGGCCGCAGCCAGTTCCTGCAGATCCTTGCGCAACGCCGGCCGCTCATCCAGCGCCGCGAAGCGATAAAACGCCGCCACCAGAACGGTCACTGCCAGGCCTGCACCCCGGCCGCCGCCAACAGCTCGCGGTCGGCCGCCACATCCGGGTTGCCGGTGGTGAGCAGCGTGTCGCCGTAGAAGATCGAATCGGCGCCTGCCAGCAGGCAGAGGATCTGGGCCTCGCGGCTGAGCTGTTCGCGGCCAGCGCTCAGGCGCACGCGGGAGTGGGGCATGAGGATGCGAGCGACGGCCACCATCCGCACCAGCTCCAGCGGATCCACGGCCGGCTGCTCCTCCAGGGGCGTGCCCTCCACCGCCACCAGGGCGTTGATCGGCACGCTCTCGGGGTGGGGATCGAGGTTGGCGAGCACCTGCAGCAGGCTGGCCCGATCCTCGGTGCCCTCGCCCATGCCGATGATGCCGCCGCAGCACATCGAGATGCCGGCCTGGCGCACCCGCTGCAGGGTCTCCACCCGCTCCTGGTAGGTGCGGGTGGTGATGATCCGGTCGTAGTGCTCGGGGCTGGTGTCGAGGTTGTGGTTGTAGGAGGTGAGGCCGGCCTCGGCCAGGCGCTCGGCCTGGCGGTCGGTGAGCATGCCGGCGGTCACGCAGGCCTCCAGGCCCAGCTCCCGCACACCCCGCACCATCTGCAGCATCGCCTCGAACGGGGCCCCATCGCGGATCTCCCGCCAGGCCCAGCCCATGCAGAAGCGGTGGGCGCCGGCCTCCCTGGCCGCCCGCGCGCGGGCCAGCACCGGCTCCACATCGAGCTCCGGCCGGCCGGCCACATCGCTGCTGTGGTGCATCGACTGGGGGCAGTAGGCGCAGTCCTCCTCACAGCCGCCGGTCTTGACGCTCAGCAGCGAGGCCAACTGCACCCGGTAGCCGGGATTGGCCTCACGGTGCACCGCCTGGGCCCGCCAGAGCAGCTCCAGCAGGGGCAGCTCCAGCAGCGCCTGGATCTCGGCGCGGCTCCAGTCGTGGCGAGTGGGCACGTGCGGGGGGGCGGGAGCTTGCGGGGTGGCGGTCACAGGCAGAGGAGACAGCTGGGTTGGTGGCGGAGCTCAGGGCAGGGCCTCAATTCTCAGGGCAGGGCCTCGATGCCGCCGAACCGGCGCTGACGGCTCTGGTAGTCCCGCAGAGCACAGAGCAGGGCGGCCTCGTCGAAATCGGGCCAGAGCACATCGGTGATGTGCAGTTCGGCGTAGGCCAGCTGCCAGAGCAGGAAGTTGCTCAGCCGCTGCTCGCCGCTGGTGCGGATCAGCAGGTCGGGGTCGGCTTCGCCGGCGGTGTGCAGTTCGGCGGCGAAGTGTCGCTCGTCGATCGCCGCAGGGTCGAGTTCCCCGCGGGCCACCCGCTCCGCCAGCCGCCGCGCCGCCCCCACCAGCTCGGCCCGGCCGCCGTAGTTGGTGCACACGTTGAAGCGGATGCCGGTGTTGCCGGCCGTGCGGGCGGTGGCATCGGCGATCAGCCGCTGCAGCCCGGCCGGCAGCGGGCTGAGGTCGCCGAGGAAACGGATGCGCACCTGCTCCCGCTCCAGCCCCTGCAGCTCCCGTGCCAGCACCCGCTCGAACAGGGTCATCAGAAAGCTCACCTCCTCCCCAGGCCGGTTCCAGTTCTCGGTGGAGAAGGCGTAGGCGGTGAGGGTGCCGATGCCCCAGTCGCTGCAGAGGCGCAGGGTGCGCTTGAGCGCCTCCACCCCCTGGCGATGACCCATCACCCGCGGCAGGCCGCGGCCGCGGGCCCAGCGGCCGTTGCCATCCATGATCAGGGCCACATGCCCGGGCAGACGGCTGGTGTCGAGCCCGGCGGGCAGCAGCCGCGGCCGGCGTTCGGGCTCGCCCTCGAAGGCGCGGACAGGCTGATCCAGCTCAGCCAGGGGTGCGGAGCTCAAGTCAGGACCGTTCAAGTCAAGACCGTTCTCATGGGTGTCGGTCGCCAGGGCGCGACTCATCCGCGGGCCTCCGGCGAATCCTTGCCCACGCTACGCCCAGTGGGGCGGGCCAAGGCGGCGCTGAGCAGATCATGAAGACGGCTGCTGGTGATCGGCCGTTCCAGCCGCCCCTGGCTCGCCAGGGAGAGGGTGCCCGTCTCCTCAGACACCACGATCGCCAGGCAGCGGTCGTGGCGCTCGGTGAGCCCCAGGGCCGCCAGGTGGCGGGTGCCGTAACGGTTGCTCCCCTGGCGGGAGAGGGGCAGGATCACCCCCGCCGCCAGGATGCGGTTGCCGCGCACCAGCACGGCCCCGTCGTGCAGGGGGGTATCGGCGGCGAACAGGTTGAGCAGCAGGTCCACCGACAGCTGGGCATCGATCGCCAGGCCGGGGTTGAGGAAGTCCTCCGGGCGCAGGTCGCTGCCCAGATCCACCACGATCAGCGCCCCCCGGCGCAGCTGGGAGAGCCGACCTGCAGCTTCACTGAGCAGACCCACCGCGCCCGAGGCCAGCTGGTCGCCGTTGCGGCTGCCGAACAGCACCCCCAGCCGGCCGGTGCCCAGCAGCTCCATCAGGCGGCGCAGCTCCCCCTGCCAGAGGATGGCCAGGGCCAGGCTGCAGGCCAGCACCAGGGCGTCGAGCAGGGTGGTGGTGAGCGGCAGGTTGGCGAAGCGCTGCACCGCCCAGGCCAGGGTCACCAGCAACAGGTAACCGCGCAGCAGCCAGAGGGTGCGCGGTTCGCTCACCCGGCCCAGCAGCAGCCAACCCAGCCCCGCAGCCAGGGCCAGATCGAGGATCAGGCGCAGATCCGGAAGGCTGAGCAGCACGCCGGCCAGTACACCGGGATGTGCACCGATCCAGGACCCACCCACACCGCCATCCACACCTTCGCTTCAGGGTACCGGCGTGAGCCGGGCCGGCAGCACGTCGTAGCGCAGTAGCTCGTCCGGCTGCTCGCGCCGCTGCACCAGGTCGGCCTGGCCGTCGTGCACCAGCACCGCCGCCGGCCGGGGGATGCGGTTGTAGTTCGACCCCATCGATGCGTTGTAGGCGCCGGTGGCCAGCACCGCCAGGATGTCGCCACTGGTGGCGGGCGGCAGGGCCGCATCCCTAAGCAGCACGTCGCCGGATTCGCAGTGCTTGCCGGCCACGGTCACCGTTTCGCTGGCCTCGGCCTCAGGGCGGTCGGCCAGCAGGGCTGTGTACTGCGACTGGTAGGTGATCGGGCGGGGGTTGTCGCTCATGCCGCCATCCACCGAGAGATAGGTGCGGATGCCGGGAATCTGCTTACGGCTGCCGATTTCATAGAGGGTGACGCCGGCGGTGGCCACCAGCGAGCGGCCGGGCTCACACAGCAGCCGGGGCAGCTCCAGACCGCGCTCCTGGCAGGCCTCAGCCACGGCGCCGGCCACCGCCGCCACCCAGGCATCGATCGACGGCGGGTCGTCGCTGGCCACGTAGCGGATGCCCAGGCCGCCGCCCACGTTGAGGTCGCTCACGGGGTGGCCCAGGGAGCGGGCCAGCCCGAGGGCGTCGGCCATCACGCCGGCCAGGTCGCGGTGGGGCTGGATCTCGAAGATCTGCGAGCCGATGTGGGCGTGCAGACCGCTGAGCCGGCCCCAGCCGCAGCCCGCCAGCTGGCGCAGCACCTGCTCCAGCTGATCGGGGTCGAAGCCGAACTTGCTGTCGAGGTGGCCGGTGCGGATGTACTCGTGGGTGTGGCACTCGATGCCGGGGGTGAAGCGCAACATCAGCCGCACCGCCTCGCTCAGGCTGGGGGCCAGCTGGCTGAGCAGCTCGATGTCGCGCCAGTTGTCCAGCACCACGGTGACGCCGTGGGCGGCGGCCAGGGCCAGCTCCTCGGCGCTCTTGTTGTTGCCGTGCAGCACGATCCGCTCGGCCGGCATGCCCCCGCCCAGGGCGGTGAGCAGTTCGCCCGCCGACACGGCGTCCAGACCCAGGCCCTCCTCGGCCACCAGGGCGGTGATCGCCAGGGAGCTGTTGGCCTTGGAGGCGTAGAGGGCCAGGGAGGGGCCGGGATAGTGGCGCTGCAGGGCCTCGCGGTAGGCGCGGCAGCTGGCGCGCAGGGTGGCCTCATCGAGCACATACAACGGTGTGCCGTAGGTGCGCGCCAGCTCGCTGAGGGTGCAGCCCCCCACCTGCAGCTGCCCCTCGCCATCGAGGGCGCTGCTCAGCGGCGCCAGGTTGCGGTTGGGGCTGGCCAGGTCCACGCTGGCCTCGAAGGGCCGCTGGCTGCCCAGGCTGGGGGGCTGGCTGGAGATCACCATGACCGGGGCAGACGGCGCGGGAATCAACGAATGTAAGGAATCCGGCGCGCCTGCTGGCCCGGCCGGGGCCCGGGCTGCCCTCACCCCGGTGTCCCTGGGGCCGGCTGAGCTGCAGGCCTGCCTGGATCTCGACCGGCTCTGTCTCGGCGGCCTGTGGAGCGCCCGGCAGTGGCGCACCGAGCTGGCCGACCCGCAGCGACCCGGCCTGGGACTGATGCAGGAGGGATGCCTGCTGGCCATGGCCTGCGCCTGGCTGATCGTGGATGAGCTGCACATCACCCTGGTGGCCGTGGATCCGGCCCACAGGCGCCGGGGCCTGGCCCAGGGTCTGCTGCGGGCCCTGCTGCAGCGCGGGCGGGAGCTGGGGGCGGCGCGGGCCACCCTGGAGGTGGGCAGCGGCAACCCGGCCGGCCTGGCCCTCTACCGGGCGGTGGGTTTCCGCACGGCGGGCGTCCGTCGCCGCTACTACAGCAACGGCGACGACGCCCTGATCCAATGGCTGGAGCTGAACTGACATGGCCAGAGCTGGAGCCCTGATCAGGCTCTGTTGATGCCGTTGAGCCACGGGCCTTCACCCAGGGACTTATTCAGCGCAGCCGGACTGGGCCGCGACAGGTGCGGATAACCGGTTTTCTGATCTGATTCAGCCATGAATCAGGCCCGTTTCGTTGTAACGAAACAGTGCTGCGATCCTGCTGCGGCAGCGCATCTTGGCCATTCCCGAGGCCGTTCACACCCCACGGCACAACCCTGATAGGTTGGAACCAACGTGCAACAGGCCCCGCCCCATGTTCGAGCGGTTTACCGAGAAGGCCATCAAGGTGATCATGCTGGCCCAGGAAGAGGCCAGACGGCTGGGTCACAACTTCGTGGGTACCGAGCAGATCCTGCTGGGGCTGATCGGTGAGGGCACCGGCGTGGCCGCCAAGGTGCTCAAGTCGATGGGGGTGAACCTCAAGGACGCCCGGGTGGAGGTGGAGAAGATCATCGGCCGCGGCTCCGGCTTCGTGGCGGTAGAGATTCCATTCACCCCCAGGGCCAAGCGGGTGCTGGAGCTCTCCCTGGAGGAAGCCCGCCAGCTCGGCCACAACTACATCGGCACAGAGCACCTGCTGCTGGGCCTGATCCGGGAGGGCGAGGGCGTGGCGGCCCGGGTGCTGGAGAACCTCGGCGTCGACCTGGCCAAGGTGCGCACCCAGGTGATCCGCATGCTCGGCGAGACCGCCGAGGTGGCCGCGGGCGGCGGCGGTGGCAAGGGGTCCACCAAGACCCCCACCCTCGATGAATTCGGCAGCAACCTCACCCAGCAGGCCGCCGACGGCAAGCTCGACCCGGTGGTGGGCCGCCAGAACGAGATTGAGCGGGTGATCCAGATCCTCGGCCGCCGCACGAAGAACAACCCCGTGCTGATCGGCGAGCCCGGCGTGGGCAAAACCGCCATCGCCGAGGGCCTGGCCCAGCGCATCAACTCCGGCGATATCCCGGACATTCTTGAGGACAAGCGCGTTCTCACCCTGGACATCGGCCTGCTGGTGGCCGGCACCAAGTACCGCGGTGAATTTGAGGAGCGCCTCAAGAAGATCATGGAGGAGATCCGGGGCGCGGGCAACGTGATCCTGGTGATCGACGAGGTGCACACCCTGATCGGCGCCGGTGCGGCCGAGGGTGCCATCGACGCCGCCAACATCCTCAAGCCGGCCCTGGCACGGGGCGAGCTGCAGTGCATCGGCGCCACCACCCTCGACGAATACCGCAAGCACATCGAGCGCGACGCCGCTCTGGAGCGCCGCTTCCAGCCGGTGATGGTGGGTGAGCCCTCGGTGGAGGACACCATCGAGATCCTGCGGGGCCTCAAGGAGCGCTACGAGGAGCACCACCGCCTCACCATCGCCGATGAGGCCCTGATCGCCGCCGCCACCCTGGGCGACCGCTACATCTCCGACCGCTTCCTGCCCGACAAGGCGATCGACCTGATCGACGAGGCCGGCAGCCGTGTGCGCCTGATGAACTCCAAACTGCCTCCCGCCGCCAAGGAGGTGGACCGGGAACTGCGCGCCGTGCAGAAGCAGAAGGAAGATGCCGTGCGCGAGCAGGACTTCACCAAGGCCGGCGAGCTGCGCGACAAGGAGGTGGAACTGCGCGAGCAGATCCGCACGATTCTCCAGGCCCGCAAGGAGGAACCTGAAGCAGCTGCTGAAACGGCAACCGAGGGCCAAACTGCCACCGCCATTGCCTCAGCCACCACCGTCACGGTTGATCTCGACCGGGCACCGATGGTCACCGAGGAGGACATCGCCCACATCGTGGCCTCCTGGACCGGCGTGCCGGTGCAGAAACTCACCGAGAGCGAGTCGGCCAAGCTGCTGAACATGGAGGAGACCCTCCACCAGCGCCTGATCGGCCAGGACGAAGCGGTGAAGGCCGTGTCGCGCGCCATCCGCCGCGCCCGCGTGGGGCTGAAGAACCCCAACCGGCCGATTGCCAGCTTCATTTTCTCCGGCCCCACCGGCGTGGGCAAAACCGAGCTCACCAAGGCCCTGGCCGCCTACTTCTTCGGCAGCGAGGAGTCCATGATCCGCCTCGACATGTCGGAGTTCATGGAGCGCCACACGGTCAGCAAGCTGATCGGTTCTCCTCCGGGCTACGTGGGCTTCAATGAGGGCGGCCAGCTCACCGAGGCAGTGCGCCGCCGGCCCTACACCGTGGTGCTGTTCGACGAGATCGAGAAGGCCCACCCGGACGTGTTCAACCTGCTGCTGCAGCTGCTGGAGGACGGCCGCCTCACCGACTCCAAGGGCCGCACGGTGGACTTCAAGAACACCCTGATCATCATGACCTCGAACATCGGTTCGAAGGTGATCGAGAAGGGCGGCGGTGGCCTGGGCTTCGAGTTCTCCGGCGAAGCGGTGGAGGATACCCAGTACAACCGCATCCGCTCGCTGGTGAATGAGGAACTGAAGCAGTACTTCCGGCCTGAATTTCTCAACCGGCTCGACGAGATCATTGTCTTCCGTCAGCTCAGCCGTGACGAGGTGAAGGAGATCGCCGAGATCATGCTCAAGGAGGTCTTCAGCCGCATGGAGGAGAAGGGCATCCACCTCTCGGTGACCGAGGCCTTCAAGGAGCGCCTCGTTGAAGAGGGCTACAACCCCTCCTACGGTGCCCGGCCCCTGCGCCGCGCCGTGATGCGCCTGCTGGAAGACTCCCTGGCGGAGGAATTCCTCAGCGGCCGCATCGGCGAGGGCGACAGTGCCATCGTCGATGTGAACGACGCCAAGCAGGTGGTGATTCGCAAGGGCCTGGCCACTCCGGCCCTGCCCGAGCTGGCTGGCGCCAGCGCCTGATCCGCCGGTGATCGGGTCGTCCGCTCGCGGTTGTTGAATGAACGCCGTTCACCCCCAGCCGGCCATCCACCCCGCCAGCCGAGCCACCCCCAGCAAAGAGCCAGCCCTCCATGCCATCGCCCCCGCCCAGGTGCTGCGGGGGCCCGGAGCCTGGGCTGAGGCCCTGCCGCTGCTGCGGCCCCTCGGCCAGCACGTGCTGCTGCTGGGCCGCAGTACAGCCACGGCGGGCCTGCGCGGCCAGCTGCAGGCCGACCTGGAGGCCGCAGGGCTGCGGGTGACCCCAGGGCTGCTGTGGCATGACTGCTGCGAGGCCGACCTGGAGCGGCTGGCGCAGGAGGCCCAGGCGGCCGGGGCCGACCTAGTGCTGGCGGCCGGGGGCGGCAAGGTGCTCGATGCCGGCAAGCTGCTGGCCCACCGGCTGCAGATGGCTTGCGTCACCGTGCCCACCAGCGCCGCCACCTGTGCCGGCTGGACGGCCCTCGCCAACCTCTATTCGCCCCAGGGGGCCTTCAGGGGGGATGTGGCCCTCGCCCGCTGCCCCGACCTGCTGGTGTTCGACCACGGGCTGGTGGCCCAGGCGCCGGCCCGCACCCTGGCCAGCGGCGTCGCCGACGCGATGGCCAAGTGGTATGAAGCGTCGGTGAGCAGCGGCGCCAGCAGCGACGGCCTGATCCAGCAGGCGGTGCAGATGGCCCGGGTGCTGCGCGACCAGTTGCTGCTCGACGCCGAGGCCGCCCTGCGGGAGCCCGGCGGCGAGGCCTGGGTGCGGGTGGCGGAGGCCTGCGGCCTCACCGCCGGCCTGATCGGCGGCATCGGCGGCGCCCGCTGCCGCACCGTGGCCGCCCATGCGGTGCACAATGGCCTCACCCAGCTGCATGCCACCCACGGGGTGCTGCACGGCGAGAAGGTGGGCTTCGGCATCCTGGTGCAGCTGCGCCTGGAGGAACTGCTGGGCGGGTCCCAGTTGGCGGCCCAGGCCCGCCGGCAGCTCCTGCCGCTGTTCCAGAGCCTGCCCATTCCCTGCACCCTGGCCGAGCTGGGGCTGGGGCAGACCAGCCTGGCGGAGCTGGAGCAGGTGAGCGCCTTCGCCTGCGCCCCCGGCTCCGACCTCCACCACCTGCCCTTTGCCGTGGCCCCGGCCGACCTGCTGGCGGCCCTGGTGAGCACCACCAGCGGCGAGCGCCAGCCCGCGTGAGCCCGCCAGCCCTCTCCATCCAACCGGGCGACCAGCAGGGCTGTGAGGCGCTGGTGCATCAGGCGGCTTCGGCCCTGCTGGATCCCCAGGGTCGCCAGCTGGCTGCGGCCGTGCAGTGGTGGCCCCTGGCCGGGCTGCCGGGCCGCTGGCCGGTGGCCGTGCTGGGGGCCGGTGCGCCGCTGCTGCTGCTGCACGGCTTCGACAGTTCTTTCCTGGAATTCCGGCGGCTGGCCCCCCTGCTGGCTGGCAGCTGCCAGCTGTTCATCCCCGACCTGTTCGGCTTCGGCTTCACCCCCCGGCCCCGCCAGGGCCCGTTCAACCCGGCGGGGGTGCTGGCCCACCTGGATGCCTTGCTGGAGGCGATCGCTGAGCGCGGCGGCGCAGACCAGCCGGGGGAAGGCATCGGCCTGATCGGCGCCTCGATGGGCGGGGCGGTGGCCGTGGAACTGGCCCGCCGCCAGGCCGGCCGGATCGGCCGGCTGCTGCTGCTGGCGCCCGCCGGCCTCACCGGCCGGCCTATGCCCCTGCCACCCCTGCTCGATGGGCTGGGGGTGCGCTTTCTGGCCCTGCCCGCAGTGCGCCGCGGCCTCTGCCGCAGCGCCTTCGCCGATCCCGAGCGCGACGTGGGCCCCGCCGAACTGGAGATCGCCTCCCTGCACCTGCAGGCTCCCCGCTGGGCCCAGGCTCTGGGAGCCTTCGCCCGCTCTGGCGGCTTCGCCGGCTGCGGCGATCCGCTGCCGCCCCAGCCCCTGCAGGTGCTGTGGGGCAACCAGGACCGCATCCTGCGCGGCCCCCAGAAGCAGGCGGCCCAGGCGCTGCTGGGGGATCGGATCGAGGCGCTGGAGCACTGCGGCCACCTGCCCCACATCGACCAGCCCGAGAGGGTTGCCGAGCGCTGGCTGGCCGCCCTGCCCCAACGCACCACCCCCCATGGCTGACCAGCCCTTGCTCAAGCTGCTCTCAAAGGCGCTGGAACTGTGGCTACGCCAGCAGTGCGAGGCGGTGCAGAGCCTGGAGATCGAGCTGCTGGGCTCTGGCCGCGAGCTGCTGCGCGGTCGCCTGGCGGGGGTGCGGGTGCAGGCCCGGGGGGTGACGTACCAGCAGCTCGAGCTGGCCCTGGTGGACCTGCGGGTGGGCGATCTGCAGCTGCAGCTGGGCCAGCTCTGGCGCGGCCAGCCCCTGCAGTTGCCCCTCGAGATCGCCATCACCGGGCTCGTGGGCTTGACCCCGGAAGCCCTCAGCCGCTCACTGCTCCAGCCCCAGTGGCAGACCCTGGCCGACGACCTGGCTGAGCAGCTGCTTGGCGTCAGCCCACTGGTGAGCCTGCGCATCCGCGACCAGCACCTGGTGTTCCAGGCCCAGGGGGTGGGCAGCAGCACACCGCTGGAGCTGGAGACCACCCTCCTGGCCGAGGACGGCGGCGTGCGGATCAGCGCCACCGCCGGTGGCAACGACGCCCTGTTGCCGCTGGGCCCGGCCATCACGGTGGAGCGGGCGGCGATCGAGGCGGGCCTGGTGGTGCTGGAGGGCAGCGCCACCGTGATCACCACCTGATCCCCACCAGCCCCAGCGAGGGGGGGGTCAGCGCTGCAGCAGGGGCAGCACCAGGGTGGCCAGTGAGACCACCACCGCCGGCACGAACAGAAAGCTGTCGATCCGGTCGAGGATGCCGCCATGGCCGGGGATGGCGTCGCCGGAATCTTTTAGGCCGGCATCGCGTTTCATCATCGACTCGGTGAGGTCACCCACCAGGGCGAACAGGGCCACCACCGCCCCCAGCAGGGCGCCCACCAACCAGCCCCAGGGCCAGCCGATCCAGCTGCCGCCGATCGCCCCCACCGCCATGGCGCAGGCCACGCCGCCCAGGGCCCCCTCCACCGTCTTGCCGGGGGAGATCGGCGAGAGGGGGCGGCGGCCCAGGCGCCGGCCGATCACGTAGGAGCCGATGTCGGTGGCCACGATCAGGAAACAGGCCAGCAGGGTGAGGGCCAGGCCGCCATCGGGCAGGGCGCGCAGCTTGATCCAGTGGCTGGGCAGGAAGCCCAGATAAAAGAGGCCGAACACCGAGGCGGCGATGTCGGCGATGGTGCCGGTGACCGGCTGCAGCAGCAGCCAGCCGCAGATCACCGCCCCCGATGCCGGCAGCACCGCCGCCGCCACATCACCCGCCAGCCAGCCACTGCCCGCCTGGCTGGCCGCCTGGGTGCTGAACAGCAACAGCTGCACCGCCACCAAGGTGGTTTTGGTGGCCGGCCGGATGCCCTTGAACTGGGCCATGCGGAAGTACTCCAGCAGGCCCAGGTGCACGATCAGGCCCACCGCCACCGTGAACCACCAGCCCCCTAGCCACACCACCACGAAGCCGATGCCCCCGGCCGCCCAGCCGCTGAGCAGCCGGGCCAGGGAGGTGGCCTGCCGGGGTCGGATCTCAGTGGACAAACGAGCGGGGAGGGAGGATCAGGGGCGCTCGGCCGCAATCAGGAACAGCGGCTCGGCTGCTGCCAGCTTGGCCTGGCTGCCGCGCCGCTGCATGCGGTGCACGGTGGCCTGCACCACCTGCAGGTCGATGGCGGCCAGCTGGCCCAGGGTATCGGTGGCGTCCACCAGCCCCTCCAGGCTGGCGGTGCTGATCACCAGCCGCCCCGTCGGCTGCAGCGCCTGCCACACCACCTGCAGCACATCCCCCAGGGGCCGGCCAACCTCCAGCAGCACCCGGTCAGGGCGGGGGGGCAGCAGGGCCAGGCCGTCGGGGGCGGCACCGGCGTGGATGTGCAGGTTGCTGATCCCGAAGCGCAGCCGGTTCTGCTCCAGCAGGGCGATCGCCTCCGGGTCGCGTTCCAGGGTATGCACCGCCCCGGCGGGCATCAGCCGGGCGATCTCCAGGGCCAGGGCACCTGTGCCGCCGCCCACGTCCCACACCAGGGAATCGCTCTGGGGGCGCAGGTGGGCCAGCAGCATCACCCGCAGCTCCATCGGCGTGGGGCTGAAGCCGGGGGCGTCGGCGAAGGCGGCGTCGGGCAGGCCCGGCGTCACGAAATCCCAGTGGTAGGGGGGTGGGGATCCGGCCACGGCTCCGGCGCTGGCTCAACAGGCCACAACCCTCACCGTATCAGCGATCTGGCCGGGCCAGCGCCGGGCCTGCTCCTGCAGCCAGGCCGCCCGTTCGCCATCGATCCGCTCGCCCGGGATCAACAGCGGAATCCCCGGGGGGTAAGGGCAGATCGGCTCGGCGGCGATCCGGCCGGTGGCGGCGGCCAGGGGCAGCGCCTCACTGGCGGCCCGCCAGGCCAGGCCCAGCGGCAGCTCCGGTTCGGCCACCAGCGGCAGGGGTGGCCGGCCGAAGGGCGGCAGCGGCGGCCCGCCCAGGGCGGCCTTCAGGGCCAGCAGCGCCCGCGGCAGCCGCCACTCCACCCCGGCAGGGGGCTGCTCCCCCAGGCAGAAGGTGAGCGTGCCCGGTTCCGGCAGCTCGGCGAGCACCCGCCGCTGCAGCAGCCAGGCATCGGCCTCCAGGCCATTGATGCCCAGGGCGGCGGTGTGCAGCACCAGACGCAGCGGGTCCTGGTTGGCCACCAGCGGCAGGCCCAGGGCCTGGCAGCGCCGGCGCAGGCGGGCGGCGCGGGCCTCAGCGCGACGGCGGCGGCCCTGGCCGGCGGGGCTGGCGGCAGCCAGCAGGGAGGCCTCGGCCGAGGCCAGCAGCAGGGCACTGGGGCTGGAGGTCTGCAGCCAGAGCAGGGCCCGCTCCAGGGCCGGGAGCGCAACCCGCTGCCCCTGGGCCAGCAGCACGGCGCTCTGGGCGAGGCCGCCGCCCGCCTTCTGGCAGGAGAGCACCACCAGGTCGGCGCCGGTGGTCAGGGCCTCGCCGCGGCCGTGGGCCTGATCCACCAGCACCGGCAGCCCCGCCGCCTGCAACTGCTCCACCAGCGCCGGCAGCTCGGTCGCCTCCAGCCCCTGGTAGCTGGGCGACACCAGCACCGCCGCCGCCAGCGGACCGCTGCCCAGGGCTGCGGCCAGCACCCGCTCCAGCCAGGCCGGATCGGGCGGCAGCCACAGGCCCGTGGCCTGATCGAAGGGCAGGTCGAACAGCACCGGCCGCAGCTGGCCCAGCAGGCAGCCGTGCAACAGCGAGCGGTGCAGCTGGCGCGGCAGCAGCACCCGGCTGCCCGGCGGCGCCAGTGCCAGCAGGGCGGCCTGCAGCAGCCCTGAGGCGCCGTTCACCCCGAACCAGCAGTGGTCGGCGCCGAGCAGGGCGGCGCAGCGGCGCTGGGCCTCGGCCACCCCACCCTCGGCCTCCAGGGGGCCGCCGATCTCCGGCAGCTCCGGCAGGTCCCAGCGGCCGGGGGGCTGGCGCAGCAGCCGGGCCAGGGGCGGCGCCAGCCCCCGGCCGCGCCCGTGAGCGGGCAGGTGCAGGGCCAGGGGGGGCAGTAGCAGAGGGAGTGGCCGCCAGGATCGGCGCAGCAGCAGGGCAGGCAACAGCGGGCGCATCACCCCGGCGGGCTGCAGTTTCTAGAGTCTGCCCAGTCCAGCCGCCGCCGCCCCCGGCGGGCCACGCCCTTGCCCGTCGCGCCCGCCACCCCTGCAGCTCCGGGGATCTCCTCCTCCACGACCGGTTACCGCCCCGACGCCGACCTGCGCTGGCTGCTGCTCCGCCCCTGGCTGCTGCTGGGCCGCCTCACCACCGTGCTCTGGCAGCTGGGCAGCCTGGTGGTGGTGCTGCTGGTGCAAGCCAGCAGCAGCGATGCCGCCACCCAGCGCCGCCTCGGCCAGCGCATCCTGCGTACCCTCACCCTGCTGGGCCCCTGCTTCATCAAGGTGGGCCAGGCCCTCTCCACCCGCCCCGACCTGGTGCGGC
>JBBASN010000003.1:0-47759 GCA_040399225.1 Prochlorococcaceae cyanobacterium
GACAGCTCACGGATCGCGCCGCCCTGCACCTGCAGGCGTTCTCCGCTCAGCAGACAGCGGTGCTCTCCATCCGGCAAGTCAAGATGCTCGATGCTGACCGTGGTGGCATCCCCCTGGTTGAGCAGGGTGAACACCCGCGACTCCCGGTAGCGGCGGGTGTAGCCATAGATCGCCTCGGTGATGAAGTTCTGCTGGTGGGATCCGTAAGCCAGAGCCCGGTTCTCACGGCGCAGATCCGCCAGCACCCGGATAGCCCGGAACAGGGTGCCTTGCTGGTCCCAGCTCTCCATCATTGGTCGGTTGTAGGGATCCTGGCCGCCTTCGGTGTGGTTCACCAGGTACTGCTCGGTGCCATAGAAGAGGCAGGGAATGCCGCGCAGGGTGAGCAGCAGGATCGTGGCCAGCTCCAGATTCTGATGGCAGTTGTTGATCGACAGAAACCGCGGCATGTCGTGGTTGTCGATGAAGGTGACCAGCTCCGTCGACCGCTTGTAGACGTGATCCAGATTCAACAGCGCCTCCACCTGGTGGAACCCTCCGGACTCGCCGGCTGAAAAGGCTCCCCGAATCGCGTAGGCCAGGCCGAAATCCAACAGCGACATGCCGCTGTGGTTGGCATAGGCCAGGGTGCGGCCGTCGTAGGGGCTGCCGAATCCGTATTCACCGAAGATGAAGGTAGCGGGATGGGCGCGGCGCAGATCACTCACAAACTCCTGCCAGAACCACAGCGGCATGTGCTTCACCGTGTCCACGCGCAGGGCATCGAAGCCCACATCCAGCCAGGCTTTGATTGCTGTTTTGATATAATTCCTAAAATCGATATTGGCCTCATTGAACGTGGCCAGACCCATCATCTCGTGATGGATCATCTGGAACTCATCATTCCAGTCGCTGATCGGGCCGTAGTGGTGATAGAAGCCGTTAGTGTCGTTGTTGAAGTCGGCCAGGGGTTCACCGTCGTCGGTCACCACCCCCTTGCTGCCATTCATCTCCGGCGAGCTGTGGTTGCAGACAATGTCGAGGATCAGGCGGATGCCTCGCCCGTGGAAGGTGTCCATCAGCTGGCGCAGCGTGCGGGAGCGCGTCAGGGAGGTGCTGTCGTCCGGAGCGATGAAGCGGGGATTGATGCGTTTGAAATCGCGCGTCCAGTAGCCGTGCATCGGTGCGTGCCCCCCCACCAGGTCATCCACCTGCTCAAACAGCGGCGACAACCAGATGGCACTCACGCCCAGAGCCTGCAGGTAATCGGCCTTCTCGATCACCCCCCGCAGATCTCCCCCCCAGTAGTGACCCCACTGGCGGCGACTTGGATCAAAGAGGCCGTCCCGCCCCACCCGGTCGTTGCCAGGGCAGCTGTTGAAGAAGCGATCGATCACGATGAAATAGATGGTTTCCTTGCGGAACTCCATCTCCGGCGTCACCAGGAAGCCGGCCCCCCGCCCTTGGGGCAGCTCCGGCGACGCCTGGGGAGGTGACGTGGTGGCGGTCATCGGCCGTCGGCAGCTGCCTCCGCTGTAGCCAGCAGAGCGGAGGGGCAACGTGTCCTCCGGCACCCCGGGCGGGTGTCGGGGTGAGCCCCTGCTCAGGGGCTGGTGGCGGGAGCGGACGTGCCGCGCACCAGCCGCCGGAAGGTCTTCTTCCCCAGCTGCAGCACCTTGCCTTCGAGCTCCTCTGCGGTGGCAAACACCTGGTTGGGATCAGTCAGCTTCTCGCCATCAAGCCGTACGCCACCGTCCTGAATCATGCGTTTGGCCTGACTGCTAGTGACGCCGATCCCCACAGTTCCGATCAGATAAAAGGCCTTGGCAGGGAAATTCACGGTTGCCAGCGACGCCTCCGGCACCTCCGCCCCCGCCGCACCGGCGCCGGCAACCCCGCCCACCAGCATGCCGGCATCAGCCTGGGCCTGGCGGGCCGCAGCCGCACCGTGGCGCTGGCAGGTGATCTCCAGGGCCATGGCCTTCTGCCGCTCGCGGGGATTCTCTGAAAGGGCCTCCAGATCCAGGTCGGTGAGCAGGTTGAGGTAGTCGTCCACCACCGCATCGGGCACCTTCTCAAGCTTGGAGTACATCGAGAGCGGGTCCTCGCCCAGGCCCACCGTGTTGCCCAGGCTCTTGCTCATCTTCTGCACGCCATCGAGCCCCGGCAGAATCGGCAATAGCATCCCGAACTGGGGCCGCTGGCCGAAATGGCGCTGCAGATCGCGGCCCATGGCCACATTGAACTTCTGGTCGGTGCCGCCCAGCTCCACATCGGCGCGCACCTGCACGGAGTCGTAGCCCTGCAGCAGGGGATAGAGAAATTCGTGGAGAGAGATCGGCGTGCCGGAGCCGTAGCGGTTGGCGAAGTCCTCCTTGGCCAGCATCTGGCCCACGGTGCTGGTACCGAGCAGGTCGATCACCTGGGGCAGATCAAGCCCCGCCAGCCACTCGCTGTTGCGGCGCACCTCCAGGCGGCCGGGGGTGTGGAAGTCGAGCAGGGCGCGTTCGGGGTCCTGGCCCATACCGAGCTGCAGGAGATAGGTTTCGGCATTGGCCTCCACCTCGGCGGCGCTGAGCTGCACCCGGGTGGCGCTCTTGCCGGTGGGATCGCCGATGCGGGCCGTGAAGTCGCCGATGATCAGCACGGCCGTGTGGCCGGCGTCCTGGAAGGCCCGCAACTTGCGGAACAGGATCGAGTGCCCCAGGTGGATGTCGGCGCCGGTGGGGTCGATACCCAACTTGATGCGCAGCGGCCGGCCCGCCGCGCCGGCCTCGGCCAGCCGGATGGCCAGGGCCTGGTCAGGGTCAGGGTCAGCTTCACCGGCGGGGAAGAGGTCGGCCACACCCCGCTGCAACCAGGGCGGCAATGGGGCAGACATCGGCAGGGGACCAGGCTCGGGCGGATCGTAGACAGCCGCGCTCGGGCCGCTCAGCTGGCCAGATCCAGCTGGGACTTCATCCGCTCCAGAGTCTGGTGCATCTGGGAGAACATCGTGTCCGGAGTGAGCCCGAACTGGCCCAGCTGGGTGCGCAGCTGCTCCACGGTGAGCTTGGCCTGGAAGTCCTCCGAGAGCTCGAAGCGCTTCATGAACACCCGGTAGCGCTCCATCACGTCTTCCATGCGCTCGATGTAGAGCTTCTTGCCCTCCCGATCGAACTTGCCGTACTCACTGCCCAGCTGCATCAGCTGCTGGTAGTCACCGAACAGGCGCTTGGCCTCGTCCTGAACGATGTCGGATTCGAAGAAGGCCATCGGCGACGGGCCGGATGCGCAGTGCTGTGATTCTGGCTTCGGGCGAGAGGGGTGACGAGTGCGGAAAGACGTAACGCCCTGTGGGGATACGCCCACAGCAGGGCACCACCACGCTGACAGCAGCCGCGGCCCGGCACAGCATCCAGGAATGAGACCGAAGCGACCCAGATGAATTACACGCCCCTGCTCCCCCGGCTGCAGCAGTACCGCGAGGAGAGCCACAACCTGCTGCGCCAGGCCCGGGTGGTGCTCTGCCTGGGGGACCGGGCCCTGCTCTGCCTGCTCACCGCCCAGGCCATGGAAAGCGCCACCGTGCTGGCGGCGGTGACCACGGCGGAGGAATGCCGACAGGCAGTGCAACAGCATCGCCCCACCCTGGTGCTGCTCTCCGATCAACTGGAGCGGGGCAACGCCATCACCCTGGTGGAGGAGATCAAGAGCCAGCAGCCCCGGATTCACGTGTTGCTGATGGTGAGCCAGAGGGCGCACCGCCGGGCCGTGGAGCGGGCCATCAAGGCCCACTGCGACGGCGTGGTGCTGCAGTCACGCCTGGGCACCGGCACCATGGCGGCGGCCCTGTGGGCGGTGAGTGGGGGCGGCGCCTACGTGGACAGCAGCCTGCGGGAGATCTTCCACAGCTGCCCGGATGGCAGCGGCCCCCTGGAGCCGCTCACGGAGCGGGAGTGCCAGGTGCTGCAGCGGGCGGCCCTGGGGGAGAGCAACCAGGAGATCGGCCGGAGCCTGTTTCTCTCCCCGGACACGGTGAAGACCCACCTGGCCCGGATCCTGCGCAAACTGCCCGCCCGCGACCGCACCGACGCCGCCCTGCGCGGCGTGCGCTGGGGATTGATCGACTGGCCCGATGAGCTGGACGGCGGCTAACTTCAGCAGCACGCAGGCTTGCACCCGCTCCCGATGGCCCGGCGCCACTGGCTGGATCCCCTGGCCCGCCAGCTGTTGCGGGCCACCGGCCAGTTGCCGCAACCCGCCGCCGCGCCCGGGGCCGCCAGCCAAGCCGCTTCGCCGGCCGATGACCACGCCAGCAGCGTGGAGCGTGAGCTGCTGCTGCTCAGGCTGCGTCAGGATCCGGGCTGTGCCCTGCGCACGGGTGAAGAGGTGGTCCAGGCCGCCGCCCTGGGCTGGCGACTGGATGTGAACCGGGCCAGCGCCAGCGACTGGCGGCGGCTGCCCGGGATCGCGCCCTCGCAGGTGGACCTGCTGCTGCGACTGCAGGCCGGGGGGGTACAGCTGAGCGGAGCGGAGGATCTGCAACGGCTGCTGGAGCTCAGCGACAGCCAGCTGCAGCAATGGCTACCGGTGCTGGAGTACCGCTGGTACGGCGAAGCGGCGCCAGCCCCGGGGGCGCCGAGCCGGCTCGACCTCAACCGGGCAACGGCCCGGCAGCTGCAGGAGCTGGGACTCCACGACGAGCGTCTGCAGCGCCTGCTGCGCGAGCGCAGTCGCCAACCGTTTCGGGATCTGGCTGATCTGCAGCAGCGCCTTTGCCTGCCCGCCAGCCTGGTGGAGGGATGGATCGGCAAGGTGTGCTTTGGCTCCCCGCCCCAGGGCCCGGTGCTCCCCCCCGGGGCGAAACGGCCATGAGCCCATCCTCCTGCCCGCGCCAGGGCAACCTGTTCGCCGAGGCAGGCACCCTCGCTGGGGCGTCTGGCCTGTCCCCCACGCCCGACCTGAGCCTGGCCAGGGCGCAACTGCTCGCTTGGCAGCAGGCCGTGGCCCGCTTCCAGGCACCCCTGTTCGCCGGCAGCCGGGAGGACGCCCAGCAGGTCGACCTGTTCGGCGGTCCAGGCGATTGCGCCCATGCGATCAATCCGATGGAGCTGCGGGCCCAGACCCTGCACTTCTGGCGCTGGCCCCAGGCGCCCCAGCAGGGGGCGGCCCTCTATTTCGTGCTCGACACCCCGGCAGGAGAGCCGCTCTCCCTCCTGCTCTATGTGGGCGAAACCGGCCGGGCTGACCAGCGCTGGAAAGGGGAGCACGACTGCAAGCAGTATCTGGCCGCCTACAGCGAAGCGATCGGCAGGGCCGCACTCAGCTGCCAGCTCAGCATCCGCTTCTGGCTGGATGTACCCCAGGCCGTGCGGCCCCGCCGGCAGCTGGAGCAGGCCCTGATCCGCCGCTGGCAGCCACCCTTCAACAAGGAGACCCGCCAGCGCTGGGGCACCCCCTTCACCGCCGACCCCGGCTGAGCGGCCTGCTGGGCGGAGCTGGCTACGATCGCGGCCCACCAGGGCTGGTTGGTTGATGGAATTCCGCTGCATTGCGCAAGGGCTGGCCGAAGCCCTCGACGCCTGGGACGGCGACACCCTGGCGGTTGGCCTGTTCGCCACGGACCCGGAAGGGGCGACCCATCCCCTGCGCCAGGAGCTCAGCCGCCGGTTCGGCGAGGTCCTGGCCCAGCAGCTCGACCAGCGCGGTTTCAAGGGCAAGCCCAGCGACTGCGTCAGCTTTGCCCGCCTTGAGGGCAGTCCGGCCAACCTGATCGTGGTGGGCCTGGGGGAGCCCGCCAGCTTCAACCTCACCGCCCTGCGGGCCGCCGCCGCCGTTGCCGCTGGGGCGGCCGCCAAACTGCGCTGCCATCACCTCGGCCTGGCCCTGCCCTGCGAAGGTCTCGATGGGGCCGAGGCGGCTGCGGCCATGGCGGAAGCGGTGCGGCTCAGCCTCTACCGGGATCAACGCTTTCGCAGCGAACCTGACGACCAGCCCACCCCGGCATGCCTGAGCCTGCTCGCTCTGCCGGCGGGAGCCGAGGCCGGCCTGGCCGGGGTGTCAGCCCGCTGCGCCGGCGTGGAACTGGCCCGCCAGCTGGTGGCCGCCCCGCCCAACGTGGCCACCCCTGCCCACCTGGCGGACACGGCGGCGGCGATCGCCCGCGACTTCGCCATCGAGCTGAAGGTGCTCGAGCGCAGCGACTGCGAGGCCCTGGGCATGGGGGCCTACCTGGGGGTGGCCCAGGGGTCGGATCTCCCGCCGAAGTTCATCCACCTCACCTACCGCCCGGACTGGGCCGTGCAGCGGCGGGTGGCGCTGGTGGGCAAGGGGCTCACCTTCGATTCCGGCGGCTACAACCTCAAAACCGCCGGCTCCCAGATCGAGATGATGAAATACGACATGGGCGGCAGCGCGGCGGTGCTGGGAGCGGCGCGGGCGATCGCCGAGCTCAGGCCCGCCGGGTTGGAGGTGCACGTGATCGTGGCCGCCTGCGAAAACATGATCAACGGCAGTGCCGTACACCCCGGCGACATCCTCACCGCCTCCAACGGCAAGACGATCGAGATCAACAACACCGATGCCGAAGGGCGGCTCACCCTGGCCGATGCCCTGGTGTACGCCTGCAAGCTGGAGCCGGATGCGGTGGTGGATCTCGCGACGCTCACCGGCGCCTGCGTGATCGCCCTGGGCGAGGAGATGGCCGGGCTGTGGTCGCCCAGCGATGGTCTGGCAACGGCCCTCGACGAGGCCTGCCGGGGCGCGGGTGAGGCCCTCTGGCGCATGCCGCTGCGCCCCTCCTACAAGGCCGGGCTGAAGAGCCCGGTGGCCGACATGAAGAACACCGGGCCCCGGCCCGGTGGTTCGATCACCGCCGCCCTGTTCCTGCAGGACTTCGTGAGCGACGGGGTGGCCTGGGCCCACCTGGACATCGCCGGCACCGTGTGGAGCGACAAGGGCCGGGGCGAGAACCCCGCCGGCGCCACGGGTTACGGCGTGCGCACCCTGGTGAACTGGGTGATGGGCGGCGCTCCCGCCTAGGTTGGCGCCCTCACCCTGACGTCCCGTTCGCCATGGCCGTGCAGAAGATCCGCTGGTACGTCAAGGCCCAGCTGGGTGTGCTGTTACTGCCAGCAGGGCTGTGCCTGTTCGGCGAGGCGGTGATCCGCAAGGGCCTCGAGGAACTGGCCAAACGGGTGGAACTTGCGGCCAGCGCCGGCGAGGGCCTGCCGATGAAGGTGCTGCAGGCCCCCGGCCCATGGTTCTGGTACGGCACCTTCGGGCTGATCCTGATCAATGCCGGCGTAGGGCTGATGATCGAGAGCGGCCTGCTTCGCGGCTATCCCCGGCAGAACTGACCAGGCAGGCTCCAGACGCAGACGCTGTTCAGGCCGCTTCCAGAGCGACCGGGAGGTCGGAGGGCACCGCCTCCAGCTCATGGATCTGCCAGCGGGCCCGCTCACCACAGGTGCTCAACAGGCTCTCGAGATCATCAGCGGCCTGCTTCGGGCTGGCGTAGGGACCGATATGGCGAGTGAGCAGCCCATCACGGATGGTGAGCAGATACATATTCAAATCAACACAACTCACACAGCATGCTAGTGAGCTGAACGGGGACTGAACGGGGAGAGCTGCACCCGCGCAACGGATCAGCGGGAAAGTTCACAATGAACATTTTATGATTTCTTCGGGTTCGGCCCAGGCTGCCAGGGCTTGCCTGTGCGCGCCTGGCCACGCCACAGCCCGTCCAGGCGGCGGTCGCGACCGCAGGCCCAGCGGTAGTAGCCGTACTTGAGCGGCTCGCGCCGGGCATAGTCCTGGTGGTAGGTCTCTGCGATCCAGAAGGTGTCGAGCGGCTGAATCCGCACCCGCAGTTCGCTCTCCGGCCGCCCCAGCTCCCGGGCCGCTGCGGCCCGGCTGGCGAGGGCCTGCTCGCGCTGGGCCGTGCCGGCCGTGAAGATCGCCGGCCGGTAGGTATCGCCGCGATCACAGAACTGACCGCCGCCATCGAGGGGATCGATGTTGCGCCAGTAGGAGCGAAGCAGGGAGGCATAGCTGAGCCGCTGGGGATCAAAGCGCACCCGCACACTCTCCTGGTGACCGGTGCCGCCGGCGGAGACCTGGCGATAGGTGGGTCGCGCCAGGCGGCCGCCGCTGTAGCCACTCTCCACACTGATCACCCCGGGCAAGGTTTCCAGGTCGTGCTCCAGACACCAGAAACAGCCCCCCGCCAGCACGGCCTGCTCACTGGCGGCGGCAGCTGGCGCCGTCGGGAGCAGCCCCAGCACCAGCACCAGCACAAGGGCCAGCAGCGCTGCCGCCCTCAGCGTGTGCCGCAGCATCCCCCTGATGGCCGATCCGATCCCGGCGTTCACAGCGTCCCCTTGCCTGCCAGCCCTCACGATGCCTCGGGGGCCGCGGCAGCGCCCACCAGCTGGTCGAGGATCGCCGAGGCAGCCCGATCGGTGACTCCGGGCTCCCCCAGCTCCCGCATCAACCGCCCGTAGCCATCGAGCATCGCGTCCCGCTCCGGGCTGGCGGGAGCCAGCAGGGGCAGGGCACAGCGCACGATGGCCTCCGGCTGCAGATCCTCCTGCAGCAGTTCCGGCACCAGCCGCTCCCCCAGCACCAGATTCACCGGCGAAATGTGGGGCACACTGAAGCGCAGCAGGTGGCGGGCCACGAAGGCCGTGAGCCAGCTCACCCGGTACACCACCACCTGGGGAACTCCCCGCAGGGCCAGCTCCAGATTCACGGTGCCGGACTTGGCCACGGCCAGATCGGCGGCCGCGCAGAGGGCAGGCTTGAGCCGATCCGCATCGGCTGCGGGAATCACCTTGGCGCGCACACCGGCCTGGCGCAGCTGCTGGGCGAGCTTGCCCTCAAATCCCGTGAGTCCGGCAGGCACCACCACCTGCAGGCTGGTGTCGTGACGCTGCAATGCGGCGGCAGCCGCAACGATGTGGGGCAGCATGTAGCGCAGTTCCTGGCGGCGGGATGCCGGCATCAGCAGAAGCACCGGCTGCCGTTCGTCCAGCCCGAGCAGGCGCCTGGCCGTGCGCCGGTCCGGGGCCTCTCCCACGGTGTCCAGCAGGGGATGGCCCACATAGGTGACCTGCGCGCCACGACAGCGGTAGTAGCGGGCCTCCTCCTGAAAGATGGCGAGGATCTGGTTGGTGAACCGGATCAGGTTGGTGCGCCCCTCCGTGCCGAACTTGAACGCCCACTCCTGGGGAGCGATGTAATACGTGATCGGCACCTGGGGATAGCGGCGCTTGAGATTCAGGCCCAGGTTCACATTGGGCCCCATGTAGTCGATCAACACCACCCCATCGGGCACCTGCTGGTCAAACCAGCGCCGCAGGCGGCGCTGCAGTCGCAGGGTGGGCAGGAGGAAAGGCAGGGCTTCCCAGAGACCAATCGCGCCCATGCGCATGGTGTTGGCCAGCAAGCGGGCACCGGCGCGCTGCATGCGCTCCCCGCCCAGGGCCACGATCTCCAGGGCCAGCCCGCGCCGCCGAGCCTCCCGCTGGAGAGCCGCCACCAGCAGGGATCCCTGCAGGTCGCCTGACACCTCGCCCGTGCTCACAAGCAGGCGAAGCATCAGTGCGCTCCTGGGATCGGCCCTCGGCGGGACGGCGCGGACGACGCCTCCAGGAAAGCCACCAGGGTTTCAGCGGCCTCACGCAGCGGAGCAGCCCTGAGCTGGGCGAGCACCTGGGCGAGGGGCTGGCGCTGGCGGTAGATCGCCGTCCAGGTCCGCCTGAGGTCAGCGAGCTGAAGGCCACCATCGAGTTCGCCGAGGCCGCTGCGCTGTAAGCCGATGCGGTTGAGGGCCCGCACCCGCGAGGGATGTCCCTCCACGATGCAGTAGGGCGGCACATCCCGCTCAATGCGACTCATGCCACCCACCATCGCCAGGGTGCCGACGTGCACGAACTGGTGGATGCCAAGCACCCCTCCGATCACCGCCCGGTCACCGATCACCACATGGCCGGCCACCGCCACACCGTTGGCGATCACGATGCGATCACCCAGCTCACAATTGTGGCCCAGATGGGCATAGGCCATCAGCAGATTGCCATGGCCGATGCTGGTGTTCTCCTCGCCATGGGTGGCCCGGTTCACGGTCACGTATTCCCGGATCGTATTGTCATCGCCGATCACCACACCTGTGGGATCACCGGTGTACTTGAGGTCCTGGGGCTCCAGACCAATGCAGGCCCCAGGGAACAGGCGATTGCCGCGGCCCATGCGCACCCGTCCATCCAGCACCACGTGCGCGCCGATGCTGCAGTCCGGGCCGATCTGCACATCCGGCCCAATCACGGCATAGGGCCCCACTTCCACTCCATCGGCCAGCTCGGCGCGGGGATCAATCACGGCGGTGGAATGGATCAAGGGCATCAGGCTCAATCCACCAGGGAGAACAGCAGCTCACCGGAACACACCGGTTGCCCCTCCACCGTGGCTTCGGCCTGCACCTTGCCGAAGCGCTTGCGCTTGAGGCTGAGCAGTTCACAGCTGATCAGCAACTGGTCACCCGGCACCACGGGGCGGCGAAAACGGACACCGTCAATGCCGGCAAACACAAACAAACCCTTCGGCAGATCGGGCATCTGGGTGACGATCAGCCCCCCCACCTGGGCCATCGCCTCCACGATCAACACCCCGGGCATCAGGGGCCGGCCTGGAAAATGGCCCTGAAAATGGGGCTCATTCAAGGTGACGTTCTTGATGGCCACGGCCCGTTTGCCCGGCTCGTGCTCCAACACCCGATCCACCAATGCGAAGGGGTAGCGGTGGGGCAGCAGGCCCTGGATCTGCTCCGCATTCAGCAGCACAGAAGACGACGACGGATCAGGCAAGGGAAATCAGGCAGGGAGTAGGGAGAGCTCCCGCTCCAGGGCCGCCGCGAGGTCGGTGTGGAGACGGTGGGAGCCCCGGTAGGCAAACACCTGGGCCTGGGGCAGGCCAACCAGGGCCAGATCCCCAAGCAGGTCGAGAATCTTATGGCGCACCGGCTCATCGGCAAATCGCAGCGGCGGGTTAAGCCAGCGCTCCCCGTCGCACACCAGGGCGTTATCCAGGGCGCCGCCGCGAATCAGGCCCGCGGCCCGCAGCTGCTCCACCTGGGAGAGCAGGCCGAAGGTGCGCGCCGGGGCAATCTCGGCCACAAAGGTTCTGGGGGAGAGCGCCAGGGCCAGAACCTGCCGGCCGATCGCCGGCTGGTCGAAGTCGATGGCCGCGCCCAGATGGAGGCCAGCGGCGGGAAGCGCCGTGACAAAACTGCTGCCGTCCTGAAGGGTGAGCGGGCGATCCAGGCGCGGAACGGCAGCCCGCGGGCCCAGTTGCCGCAACCCCGCTTCAGCGATCAGATGCACCCAGGGCAGGGCGGAGCCATCCAGCAGCGGCAGCTCCGGTCCGTCCACCCAGATGGTCGCCTGGGTGAGGCCAGTGCCAGCCAGCGCGGCCAGCAGATGTTCCACTGTCGCCAGGCGACGCCCGCCCAGGTTGAGAGCCGTGCAGAGGGTGGTCTCGCAGACCTGGCCCGGCTCCAGGCGCTGCAGCGGCGCATCGGCAGCATCGAACCACCCGACCCAGAACCCCGGTCGGGAGGCCGGTGCCAGACGTACCCGGGACACGGCTCCGCTGTGCAGCCCGACTCCCTCAATCTCCGCACGTCCGGCCAAAGTCCAGCAGGAGCTGTAGTCGGCAGGCCAGTCGACCACTAGAACTTCCAGCCCACACCGAGGTTGAAGCGCCACTCGGAGGTGAAGTCCTCCGTTGCCACCTCCAGGCGCAACGGCCCCACCGGCGTGGTGACAATCAGGCCAACGCCGGGCGAGAAACCCTCACCCTTCTTGCCGAGCAGACCACCGGGATTACCAGGAATTCCAGATTGGCTACCGAAGGTTGTACCCATATCAAAGAAGATCTCACCGCTGATGATGCTGAAGATCGGGAACCGATACTCAATCGTAAATTCACCAAAACTCTTACCCACGCCAAGATCGCAGTTGGCATAACCGCGTACCGAGTTTCCTCCACCCAGACAGAAGGCCTCATAGGGGGGGATTTCATCGCCCAGCATGGTGCCGGCGGACACCTGAAAGGCCAGTGCCTGCTTGCAATCCCTGGCCTCACCAGGGCCCGGTCGGCAGCCCTTGTACACCTTCAACCAGTTCACGGGGATGAAGTGGGTGTAGCTGGCCCGTACCCGGTTGAAGGTGGGCGAGTCATTGCCAACGGAGAAGAACTGCTCGGTACCGACGCTCAGGAAATTGCCGCTGGTGGGATTGCGCGGATCATCCAGGGTGCTGTAGGTGGCGCCAAGGCGGGCACTCAACAGCTGGTTTTCAGTGGCGCAGTTGTAAGCCAGGCAGATCACCTGGCGGCTAGGGACCACATCCGGTGATTTATTGGCACCAACTACGGCCTTGGAATATTTGCTGCCCGAGAAGTTCATCGGGGTCACTTCCTGACCACCGAAGGCCAGGATCATTCGCCAGGGAGTCTTACGGAAGGGATCACCGCCATTGAGGGGGCGCACGAACTGGACGTTGGCACCCAGGCGCTGAATCGCAACCGTGTCGAAATTGGTACGCACCAACAGATCGTCGCCACCGACGTTGCGGGGCTTGTTGGTGACCAGATCGAAATCAGCACCGTTGAAGCTCTGCAGATTAGTTTCGAAGGTGGTGTTCTCGCTCTGGAAGATCTGCGGCACCTCCCGGCTGAAGAACATCCGGGCCCGGAACGAGGTGCGGTAGCGATCGCCCTTGATCCACGGGTCGGTGAAGGTGATATCACCGAGGCCGCCGAACTGGCCGTAGGAGAAGTTGGTGCCGAGGTCCCATGCCCTGCCCAGCAAATTGCTGTCCTGGAGCTGGATCTGGCCGAAAACGCCCTGTGCCTGGCTGTAGCCCACACCGCCGGAGATCGAGCCACTCGATTGCTCGACAATTCCCAGCACCACCACCACTTCGCCGGGCTGGGCCGGCACGGGCCTGAGGGTGACCTTGACGTCGCTGAACAGGCCGGTGCCGTAGATGCGCTTGATGTCCTCCTCCAGCTGGCGGCGGTTGAACACATCGCCCGGCTTGAGGGACACCTCCCGGGTGATCACCCAGGGCTTGGTCTTGCCGCGGATGGTCTCGCCCTTGTCGTTGGTGGTCTCGCCGTCCTTGTCGATGAACTGCACCTCCACCCCCTGCACGGTGCCTTCACGCACCAGCAGGTCCACCACCCCCTCAGGACTCACCCGGCTGGGGCCACTCACCCGCGCCAGGGAATAGCCCTCGTCGGCGTACCACTTCTGCAACGCCTGCATGCGGGTCTGCAGGGTGTTGAGGTTGAGGGTCTTGCCGTAGTCGGTGGCGAAGGTCTCGCTCACCACCTGTTCGGGCAGCTTGATCTCGCCAACGGGTTGCAGCCTGACGCTCTGCAGCACCGGGTTGGGAACCACCGAGACGATCAGGCGCACCCCCAGGGGGCCATCCACCGGCTGGATGCGCACATCGGAGAACCAGCCGGTGGCGTAGATGGCGGCCAGGTCGGTCTCCAGTTCGCTGCGACTGACCCGGGTTCCGGGGTTCACCCGCATGGCGGCGTAGGCGGCCAGCTCCAGCCGCTCGCGCTCGGGATGGCCGTCCAGTCCCTCGATCACCACCTCGGCGATCTGAACCCTGGGCTCTGCCGGCGCCTGGGCGGGTGTCGGGGTGGGGAAGCTGCCAGGCCCATCCACCTGCTGGGAGGCGGGGATCTCGAAGGCCGGAGGGGAGCTGGCGGGATCGGCCGGTCGGGGCTGCTCCTGGCCAGCGGGTTGCTGGCCGGCGGGCTGGTCCTGCGCCCGCACGGCAGGGGCGGCCAGCATCACGGTTCCCAGCAGGGGCAGTACTGCCCTCAGAGGCAGAACTGCCTTGGAACCCAGCAAGCCGGCCATAACGTCCCATTCAGCGCGGCTGGGCCGCAATTTGGGTCAAACCTTACCGGTAGACCCTGGGTTGGGGACAGACCCCCTGGAGCCGTTTGAGAACCTCCCCATAGGCCTCCACAACACCGCCGAGGTCCTGGCGGAAGCGATCCTTGTCGAGGATCCGGTCCTGGCTGTCGCTCACGGCCCGATCCCAGAGACGGCAGGTGTCCGGACTGATCTCGTCGGCCACCAGCATCCGGCCATCCGCCGCCAGCCCCAGTTCGATCTTGAAATCCACCAGACGCAGGCCCACGCCCTGGAACAGGGGAACCAGCACGCCGTTCACCCGCAGGGCCAGGTGCTCCAGCTGCTGGCGCTGCCCGGGGGTGAGCAGGCCCAGGCGCTCCAGCCGGGCATCGGTGAGCAGGGGGTCCCCGTAGGCGTCATCCTTGTAATAGAGGTCAAGCAGGGGCGGTTCCAGGGGGGTGCCGGGCTCCACCGGCACCTGCTTGCAGAGGCTGCCCGCTGCCACATTGCGGATCACCACCTCCACCGGAATCACCCGCACGGCCCGGGCCAGCATCCAGGTGCCGGACGGCTCCGCCTCGGCCAGGCCGAGGTAATGGGTGGCGACACCTGCCCGCTCCAGGGCCTCGAACAGCAGGGCGGAGATCTGGCAGTTGAGCGATCCCTTGCCGGCCAGGCTGGCCTTCTTCAGCGCGTTGAAGGCCGTGGCGTCGTCCTTGTACTCCACGGCCACCACGTCTGGCTGATCGGTGGCGTGGACGCGCTTGGCCTTCCCTTCATAGAGGAGCGGTCCGAGCTGGTAGGCAGTGGTCATGGCTGCGGGAAAGGAGTGGGCTGCAGGGGGGCGGCGTGGCCGCCGTCCTGGTGGGGCGATCGCAACTGCTCCTCCAGGAGCAGGACCCGGGTGTCCTGGGATGGGTCCCCCAGGCGGCGGCGCTGCAGCCATTCACCGTAGGCATCGTCAATCCGCTCACTCAGACGCAGGCGCCGCTCCAGGGCGCGGCGTGAGGCCTCGTCGCCCACCCCCTCGGCCAGCTGCTGGTCGAGCAGGGCGGCCACCAGGCCCCAGGCCTCGGCGGCCGCCGCCTGCTCCAGGGCCCGTTCCATGATCGCCTCGCGCTGCTGGGGTGGCAGATGGGTGGCCAGCAGGGCCGCCCGGCCCCAGCGGGCCGCCGTGGCCGCGCCGGGTTCACGGCTGGCCAGCAGCACCTCAGCCGCCTGGCGATGGGCCTCCAGGCTCACCAGATGGTCGGCCAGCAGGTCCAGCGCCACCCGCTGGCGCGGAGGCCGGTCGGCCCGATCCGGTTCGGCCAGGGGCAGCTGCAGGGTCTCCAGGCGACTGAGATCGCCATCGGCCAGCAGGGCCAGGGCGTCCACGGCCCGGGCGTGGTGCAGGCCCCCATGGGCAGCCCGCCATTGCAGCAGCAGCCAGCTCTCCCGGGCGTCATCCCCGGCCGGCCCGACGCGCTCCAGCACGGCCAGTGCCGCCTGGGACGCGCCACAGGCCAGCAGCGCCTCGGCGGTGGCCAGGGCCTGCGCCTGGTCAGGCTGGGCCGCGAGACCCGCCTGCAGGCGGACCTGCTGTTCCCGCAAGGCCGTGAGATCCCCCCGCTGGCGCAGGGCCCGGCACTGCTCAAGCGCGGATTCAGCCAGCACCGGCGGCCCGGCCAGGGGGCTGAGCAGCAGCGCGGGCAGTAGCGGTGCCAGCAGTTGCCGCAGTGGGGAGGGAAGATGGAGCACGGTGCCCAGTCCTGCGGGCTGCGGGTCACCACAGCAACCTAGAAGAGTCGGGCGATTCCCCCCGGCCGGGCCCGTTCCCGCCGCTCGCCCAGGTCACCTTCCGCTGGTCCATGTCCACCGACTCCTCGATGACGGCAACCCCCTCGATCACCCCTGACCCGATCGCCGCGCCGGCTCGCGTGCTGGTGGTGGGCGGCGGCGGACGCGAGAACGCCCTGGCCTGGGCCCTGGCCCGCTGTCCGGGGGTGGAGCGGGTGTGGGTGGCGCCGGGCAACGGCGGCACCCTGGAGCTGCGGGGCTGTGAACAGCTGCAGATTGCCGAGAACGACCAGGACGGACTGCGGGCCGCCTGTGACGAGCTGGCCATCGAGCTGGTGGTGGTGGGACCCGAGGCCCCCCTGGCCGCTGGCCTGGCGGATGGGCTGCGCAGCGCTGGCCTGGCGGTGTTCGGCCCCGGGGCAGACGGCGCCCAGCTGGAGGCGAGCAAGCAGTGGGCCAAGGCGCTGATGCAGGCCGCCGGGGTGCCCACCTCCGGCTACTGGGCGGCCAGCAGCGAGGTTGAGGCCCTGGCCCTGCTGGAGGGGCTGGAGCAGCCGCCGGTGGTGAAGGCCGATGGCCTGGCGGCGGGCAAGGGGGTGACCGTGGCCGACAGCCACGACGAGGCCCGAGACGCCATCCGTGCGATCTTCGCCGGCAGCTTCGGCGGCGCCGAGGGCGCCTCCCTGGTGCTGGAGGAGCGCACCTACGGACCGGAGGTATCGGTGTTTGCCCTCAGCGATGGGGAGCGGCTGGTGCTGCTGCCCCCGGCCCAGGACCACAAGCGCATCGGCGAGGGGGACACCGGGCCGAACACCGGCGGCATGGGCGCCTATGCCCCCGCCCCCCTGCTGGATGCCGCCGGGCTGGAGGCGGTGCGGAGCTCCGTGCTCGAGCCCACCCTCGCCGCCCTGCGCAGCCGCGGCATCGACTACCGCGGCGTGATCTACGCCGGCCTGATGCTCACCGACGCCGGCCCGAGCGTGATCGAGTTCAACTGCCGCTTCGGCGACCCGGAATGCGAGACCCTGATGCCGCTGCTGGGGCCTGAGCTGGCGGCGGTGTTGCTGGCCTGTGCCCAAGGGCGCCTGGACCTGGCGCCGCAGCTGAGCATCCTGCCGGGCTGCAGTGCCTGCGTGATCGCCGCCGCCCAGGGCTACCCGGGCGAGATCCGCCGGGGCGATCCGATCAGCAGCCAGCTCCAGACCAGCGACAGCCTGCAGCTGTTCCACGCCGGCAGCCGCCGCGAGCCCGATGGCCGCTGCCTGAGCAACGGCGGCCGGGTGCTGGCGGTGGTGGCCCAGTCCGCCGACTTCGACAGTGCCTTCGAGCGGGCCTACGCCGGTCTGGGCCAGGTGCACTTCGAGGGCATGACCTTCCGCCGCGACATCGGCCACCAGGTGCGCAGCCGATGACCAGCAGCAGCGAGGCGATTGGTCCAGTTGCGGGTGGCGCCAGCGGCCAGCTGCCCCGCTGGCGCCGGGCCCTGGCCCAGTGGTGGGCTGAATTCAGCCTGCAGACCAAGCTGCTGGCGGTGGCCACCCTGGTGGTGAGCCTGCTGATGACCGGCATCACCTTCCTGGCGCTGAACGGCATCCAGCGCGATGCCCGCATGAGCGACACCCGCTACGCCCGCGACCTGGGGCTGCTGCTGTCCGCCAACGTGACGCCGCTGGTGGCCGAGGGCAACGACCGCGAACTGGCCTCGGTGGCCGACCGCTTCTGGCGCTCCAGCCGCAGCCTGCGCTACATCTTTTTCGCCGATCCCGATGGAGTGATCTACCTCGGCATTCCGATCGGCTCCAACAACGGCAGCAGCGAGCTGCTGCTGAGCCGCCGCCTGGAGCTGCCCGGCGACATCCAGAACCGGCCGGACAACCCGCTGGTGCGCCAGCACCTCACCCCGGACGGCCAGGTCACCGACGTGTTCGTGCCGATGGTGAACGATGGGCGCTACCTGGGGGTGCTGGCTCTGGGTATCAACCCCAACGAAACCCTGCTGGCCAGTGCCGCCCTCACCCGCGAGGTGACCGTGGCGGTGTTCATCTCGATCTGGGTGCTGGTGATCCTGGGCTCGGTGTTCAACGCGCTCACGATCACCCAGCCGGTGAAGGAACTGCTGCGGGGCGTGCGCCAGATCGCCGGCGGCAATTTCGAGGCCCGGATCGCCCTGCCGGTGGGCGGCGAACTGGGAGAACTGCTGCAGGGCTTCAACACCATGGCCGCCCAGCTGGAGGTGTACAAGGCCGCGAACATCGAAGAGCTCACCGCGGCCCAGGTGAAGCAGGAGTCGCTGATCGCCACCATGGCCGATGGTGCCGTGCTGCTCGATGCCGGCGGAGCCATCGTGCTGGCCAACCCCACCGCCCGCCGGCTGTTCCGCTGGGAGGGTCGCAACCTGGAGGGCAATGGTCTGATTGACGAACTGCCCGAGCGCCTGGCCATGGAGCTGCAGTCGGCGCTCTACAACGTGACCAGCGGCGAGCGCGACGATGCCGATGTGCGCTGCAGCGTGGGTGAACCCGCTCGCACCCTGCGGATCGTGCTCCAGGCCGTGCGCGATGCCAGCGGCGAAAGCCTCAAGGGCATTGCCATGACAGTGCAGGACCTCACCCGCGAGGTAGAGCTGAACGCGGCCCAGAGCCGCTTCATCAGCAACGTGTCCCACGAGTTGCGCACGCCCCTGTTCAACATCAAGAGCTACGTGGAAACCCTCCACGATCTGGGCGACCAGCTCAGTGAGGCCGAAAAACAGGAATTCCTGGGGATCGCCAATGCGGAGACCGACCGGCTCACCCGGCTGGTGAACGATGTGCTGGATCTCTCCAGGCTGGAATCGGAACGCCAGTGGCAGTTCGAACCCCTTGAACTGGCCCCGGCAATCGAGCAGACGCTGCGCACCTACCGGCTCAACGCCGATGAAAAGGGTGTGACCCTTGGCTTCGAGGCCGATCCCCAGCTGCCACGGGTGCTGGGCAACTGGGATCTGCTGCTGCAGGTGTTCGGCAACCTGGTGGGCAATGGGCTCAAGTTCACCCCCGCCGGCGGCAGGCTGATGCTGCGGGCCTACCCCTGGCCTGATCTGTGTGCGCTCGCTCCCGAGTCGGCCAGCGGGGCCGGCAGCCCCAGCTGTGCCATCACCTCGCCCCTGCCGCGCTTGCGGATCGAGGTGGCCGACACCGGTTGCGGCATCTCGGAGGCCGACCAGGAACGCATCTTCGAGCGCTTCTACAGGGTTGAAAATGCCGTGCACACCGAGGCCGGCACCGGCCTGGGTCTGTCGATCGTGCGCGGCATCCTCGACAAGCACGGCAGCAGGATCCAGATGGCCAGTGAATCCGGTGTGGGCACCACCTTCTGGTTCGACCTGCCCCTGGAGCATTCCGACAGCGACGAGTTGCAGCTGCTGGCCGAACGCAGGCGCTACGACAACAGCCTCGCCGCCCTCACCTAAGCGACCGGCAGACTCTTATCGCTGAGGGGGTGTTGGCTCAGATGTCATCGGCCACACCGCGAACGATGCGGGCCAGTTCACTGCGCTCATCGGTGGTGACCCGATGGGGCACGCCAGAGATGATGCGCTCAAAGTTAGAGAAGGAATCCTTGATCTCCGGCCCATTTCCTGTGATCACGAACTCGCGGATTCCCTTGTCATGCCAGGAGCCCCGCATCTTGAACACATTGAGAGCACGGGCCATCTCACCGCGAATCTCAACGTACTGAAGCAGCAGGATGGTGTCAGTAATTGTGGAAATATGAGAGTCTGTGATCGAATGGCTGCCCATGAACTCTTCAGATGTATTTGTGAAGAAACCCGCGATCTCCTCCTGCTTGGCATAGCCAGTGACCCCAATCACAAACTGCCTGAAAGCGTTATGACTCACGCCGCGGGCAAGGGCCGAAAGTGAATCGATTGCCATCCGCGATGGCTTGAACTGGCCGATCTCCGTCTTGATGATCTGCAGGTGATCTTCCAGGCCTGTGGATTCGGGATAGGCGCAGATGATCTTGAGCAGTCCATCCTGCTCCATCTGCTCAAAGTCAATACCCCAGCTGGTGGCATTGCGGAGCAACTGGGCCCTGGATTCCTCATAGGCAAACAGGATGGCGCGCTCCTTGCTGCGACAGGCATCTTCAATGAATTTGGAGACCAGCAGGGTCTTGCCGGTACCGGTGGCGCCGGTGGCCAGGATGATTGAATCCTTGAAGAACCCACCGCCGCACATTTCGTCCAATTTCGGCACGCCGGAACTGAGGCGCACGTTGGAACTGCGCTGGGTGAGGCGCATCGCTCCCAGCGGAAACACACTCATGCCATGGCTGCCGAGCGTGAAGGGGAATTCTCCCTTCATGTGGGTGGTGCCCCGCAACTTGAGAATCTCCACCGTGCGACGACGGCGCTCCCCCTCCAGCACGTTGCGAAGAATCACCACGTTGTCGGATACGAATTCCTCAACGCCGTAGCGGGCAATCGGCCCATATTCATCAATGCGCTCAGTGGTCATCACCGTGGTGACACCAATCTCCTTGAGCCGGGCGATCAGGCGAAAAATCTCCCGACGCACCACGGAAACGGCGTCATACTGCTGAAAAACTGCGGTGATGGAGTCAATTGCCACTCGCCTCGCCTTGAATTTGCGAATGGCGTAATTAATACGCTCAATCAAACCAGAGAGATCGAAACTACCGGCCACATCCTGGCCCTCCGGGTCAGGCGAAGCGTCAAGAATAAAGAGCTTGTCCTGCTCCACCATCTCCTGCAGATTCCAACCGAAGCTGGCTGCGTTGCGCAGGATATCCAGGGGCGACTCCTCAAAGGTAACAAAAATACCGGGCTCGTTATACTGACGGATGCCGTTATACAGAAAGTTCAGCGAAAAAACTGTCTTGCCCGTGCCCGATGTTCCCGAAACCAGCGTGGAACGGCCGATCGGCAAGCCGCCATGACAGACATCGTCAAATCCCTCGATGGCGGTGGGCAGCTTCTGCACCTGCAGCATGGCTACGGGCTGGGGACTGAAATCGGTCATCGCAGGAGCAGGGCAGGGAGGAGGGCAGAGAGTGGGTCGTTGAATCGTTTGGGTGAGAAGCAGCAGCGGGCGATCAAGCAGTCATGCGTCATCGTCAAGCCCTCAGGAACCCTGCTCACCGGGCGATGGCGTCAGCGCATCGAGCACATCATCAGCCAATAGGGAATCTTCCGATAACTCGTCATAGAGAAGATCCAGACCAATCAGAACACGCTCGCGGTCGCTGAGATCACCGATGATGCGCCGCACTGGGGGAGGCAGGATTTTGGCTAAGGTTGGGGTTGCCAAGATCTTGTCTTCTTCGGCCAACTGGGGATTCTTAAGAACATCGATCACTTTCAGAGCATAGACACCCTGAAACTCGGTTTCCAGAATATTGCGCAGTGTTTTCAACGCCCGCATCGAGTTGGGCGTATTGCCAGCTACATAGAGCTTGAGGATGTAGGTCTTGCGTGGGGACATGGCTGGGATGCTCCGTGAATCACCGAAGTGTCAAGGTGGTGGATGAATGAACAGGCTTCGGGGCGGATCTCTCCTCAACGTAGGCACCGATCATCCCTCCTGCATGGCAGACGCCAAGGGGACACCGACAGGAATGGAGCGGCGATACATCTCACAGAGGTGGGCCATTACATCGAGAAGGGCGAGGCGATAATCTTGCAGGAAATCGCTCTTGTGGCCCTCAAGTCTAAGCTGTTTGGAAAAAGAATCAATCAGATCCATGTGAATCTCAACAGTCTTGGTAATGGGCAGATCACTGAAAAAAGCGGTATTCACAAAGCTCTCCAATGCCTGGTTGGCAGCGGCAGGATCCTTGAAGTAACTGAGCAATAGATCCCGATAGGTGCGCTGCAGCGAAGCCAGCAAAATCCCAGCAGCATCAGGATCGAGATTGCGCAAAAAGCGTGACGGATCGCGCTTGTAGAACACCCCGAGCAACCCCAGCCGGGCCTGCAACCGGTTGGCCAGCCGCCAGCGTTCCGGCATCGGCTCATCCCGCCCCTGCGGCGGATCTTCCGGGGACATCGCCAGAACCCTGCTCAGGGAGCGGGAGATGGCCGCATCCAGGCTGTAGGTGAGCTGTTCCAGCTGATCGGGAGGGAGGTGAATCTCATCGGGGTGGTAGTCGATCCGGCCCAGCACGCGGCCGATGACCACAGCGGGCAACACCAGGCCCCGCTCCTGCAGGGACTGCGCCGCCTCCGGAGCCAGCTCGCCCTGTTCAATGAGCAGGGCATCACAGCTGTCTCTGAGCCGCTCCAGTTCCGCCACCGGGTCGTCCGCCGCGGGGCAGGACAACAGCCGGTAGCGCCGCTGTCCGTCGAGCCAGCGCGTGACGTCAGCCTCGAGAGCAGGATTGCGGATCAGGGAAACGATGGTGAGGGCCGATTCAGGCATGGAGGGCCGGAGGCGACGGGAAACCCGCCGAGGCTTGAGCCAATGTTGACGAAAGGAGCCGCCAGAAGGGAGAATTCATGTTTGTCTTCCAAAACGTGCGCCAGGCCTGAATGGGCCTGCAACGCTGCAACCGGGACCCTCCCTCACACTGCGAAGAGGCACTCCGCCGAAACGACCTCCACCCCAGCCATCCCCTGCCAGGCCCAACCGCCACTGCTCTGATCTCCAATTCCCACCGGGCCCTGACCATCCGGCCAGCTCCCAATTCCCGATTGGATTCAGGCCCGCGGCGATGCCCCGTTCAGACGATGGACCTGTGAGTGGACCGTTCGGCGACGGTCCACCTTCGCGACAGTGCAACGGGATCATGGCCACTTCCACCCCTGCTCAGGATCCCCGCGATCCAGCCTTGAGCCGTCGGTCCAGTCCCTGGCCACCCAGTTGAAGTCCAATCAGGCGAGGGTCTTGTCCCACTCTGGACTCATGTCCCACTCAGGAGATCACACCTGAACCGGACATCAGCGTTTCAATCCAGCCTGGCCACGCCCTCCCGCCATGACCCAAACATCCGCAACCACCTCCAGTCCGGCAGATGCCGGCTCGAAGGCAGCCGCCAACGCTGACCAACCCAGCCCCTACGCCATCGTGGAAAGCTCAGGCCAGCAGTTCTGGCTGCAGCCCAACCGCTACTACGACATCGACCGCCTGGCGGCCGATGTGGACAGCACCGTGAACCTGGAGAACGTGCTCCTGGTGAACGACGGCAAGGCCGCAACCCTGGGACAGCCCTACGTGGCCGGCGCCACGGTGGAGCTGAAGGTGATGGCCCACCGCCGCGGCCCGAAGCTGATTGTGTACAAGATGCGACCCAAGAAGAAAACCCGCCGCAAGAACGGACACCGTCAGGAGTTGACCCGGGTGATGGTGCAATCGATCAAGGTGGCCGGCAAAGCCCTCAGCTGAACCCCGAGCCCCCCTCCCAACCCAACACACCAACCCTTCCCACTCCACCCCATGGCCCATAAGAAAGGTACGGGTTCCACCCGCAACGGCCGCGACTCAAATTCCAAGCGCCTGGGCGTCAAGGCCTATGGCGGCGAAGCCGTATCCGCCGGATCCATCCTGATCCGCCAGCGCGGCACGTCCGTGCTGCCCGGCAGCAACGTTGGCCGTGGCTCCGATGACACCCTGTTCGCCCTGGTGGACGGCGTGGTGAGCTTCGACACGATCAAGCGGGGTCTGCGTAGCCGCAAGCGCATCAACGTGGCGGTGGGATGACTCGGCCCTGATCGGGGCTTGAGCCCCGGTTCAGTCGCCACCAACCGGCCCGATCCAAGCAAGCCGGCGGCCACCACCGCCGGCTTTATGCTGGCTACCCTGCTCCCTGCGCCTCAGGCCAGGAAGCGATAGGCCCGGGTGGTGATGAGGTAAGGGTGAAAGACCTCCAGGAAACGCGCCTGCAGGGTGCGGAAAAAGGCCTCCACCTGGGCCGGGTCGTCGAGGTGAAAGGGATATTCCCCCTGGAACCCCTGGAAGAAGTACCAGTTCAGCAGGGCGATCGCGCTGGCATCCATGCGCTCCGCGAACCGCTCCAGCTGGGCAGCGGGATCGGGCAGGTGCTCCAGCACATCGAGGCACACCAGCGTGTCGAAGCGGCGGGGCAGGGCCGGATCCTCCAGGTCGCGGAAGCAGGCCAGTTTGGCGCCGAGTCCCAGCGCCTGGGCCCGGGACTCCACAAAGGCACGGTTGTGGGGGTTGAGATCCACCAACCACACCCGCTCCACATCCGGCAGGGCTGCGGCGGCCAGGGCATGGCTGCCGATGCCGCCGCCGAAATCCAGCACCTGGCCCCGGGCAAAGCGTTGCTGCAGCCGCAGCGTGTCAGCGATGTAGTCGGCACTGCCGAGATGCCACGCCGCCAGTTCCAGCAGATGGCCGGTGCCCACGGTGTCCTCGTAGAAGCTGCTCACCTGCTCGGGGTCGAAGCTGCCGGGATGCAGGGCCGCCAGCTCGGCGGTGCTGGCGGGCAGGCGCCGCTCCAGCTCGGCAGGCTCCAACTCCAGATAGCGGGCCAGCTGGGCCCGCAGGTCGAAGCCATCGGCGAGGAAGCGCTCGACGCCCAGAACCTGCTCGAACGCCGTGACCATGACCTGGGGCAGCCCACTGATGCAGCGCCAACTTAAGGGTCAGCCCGCGGCAGCCCTCAGTCGGCCATCTCCGCCCCCATGCCGGGCACCGCCAGCCAGCGCCGCAGCCAGCCCACCAGCAGATAGAACGGCACAGTGTCCACCAGGGCAGCCACCGCCTTGAACAGATAGCCGCTGGCAATGAAACCGGCCAGCTGGGGCAGCACGGGCGCGTCGCTGCGCACCGGCAGCACGTGGTTGGCGTAGTGGCTGATCAGCACCACGGCGGTGGTGTCCACCAGCTGGCTCACCAGGGTGGAGCCGTTGTTGCGCAACCACAGGGCCTTGCCGCCGCTGAAGCGCTTCCAGAAATGGAACAGACGCACGTCGGTGAACTGGGCGGCCAGGTAGGCCACCATCGAAGCGCCCACTGCTCCGAAGGCCAGGCGCCGCACCTCGAAGAACGTGGCGTCCTGGGCACCGGCCAGCCCCGGCAACACCCCGCCCAGCCAGAGGATCAGCACGATCCAGCCGTTGAGCAGCAGCCCCACCCACACCAGCTGGGAGGCCTTCTGCTCTCCCCACAGTTCACTGATCAGGTCGGTGCACAGGAAGGTGACCGGGTAGGGCAGGGCCCCCACCGCCACCACGATCGGCCAGGAGCCGATGCTGCCCAGCTGCAGGAAGCGGGTGAGCCCGAGGATGTTGAGCATGCCCATCGTGCCCAGGAACAGGCCCGCCAACACGAGGAAGGCCAGGTCGCGGCGCTGCTTGAGGGTCATCGCCCACCGGGATGAGACCCTGCCAGCCTGGCAGCGGTGCCGCACGATGGCAGCTAAAGCGAGGCGTGATGGCTGAACAGCCCTGTGGCTTTCTGGTGCTGGACAAACCGGCTGGCCCCAGCTCCCATGGCTGCGTGGCACGGGTGCGGCGGGCCTACGGGCTGAAGCGCGTGGGCCATGGCGGCACGCTGGATCCGGCCGTCACCGGCGTGCTGCCGATCGCCCTGGGGGCCGCCACCCGGCTGCTGCCCTATCTGGGCGGCGACAAGGCCTACCGGGGGTTGGTGCAGCTGGGCCTGACCACCAGCAGCGACGACCTCGAGGGCGAGGTGCTGGAGCGCCGGCCGCTGCCCTCCCTGAGCCCCAGCGAGCTGGAGGCGGCCCTGGCCCCGTTCCGCGGGGCGATTGAGCAGGTGCCGCCCCAGGTGTCGGCCGTGCATGTGGATGGCGAGCGGGCCTATGCCCGGGTGCGACGCGGCGAGCACCTGGAGCTGGCCGCCCGGCCGGTGGTCATCCACCGCCTGGAGCTGCTGGGCTGGGAGCCGGCCAGCGGCCGGCTGGAGCTGGAGCTGCGCTGCTCGGCGGGCACCTACGTGCGCGCCCTCGCCCGCGACCTGGGGGAGGCCCTGGGCTGCGGCGGCGCCCTGGCCCGGCTGCGGCGCACCGAGGCCCTGGGCTTCGGCCTGGAGCAGGCGGTGCCCCTGGAGGCCCTCGACGCAGGGGGGCCTGGCGGCAGCCCGCCCCCCCTGCTCGATCCGCTGGTGCCCCTGCGCCACCTGGCCCGCCATCAGCTGAGCCCAGCCGAACAGGCGGGCTGGCGCTGCGGGCGGGCGCCCCTGCTGCCCGATGCCCTGGGGGAGCTGGCCCCGGACAGCCCCGTGGTGGTGCTCGATCCGGATGGCAACCTGGCCGGCATGGCGCACGCCGCAGGGGGCGTGCTGCAGCCGAAGCTGGTGCTCGACGCCGCCGGCTGACCCACCCCGGCGGCCGCGCGCCCTCTTCTTCCGTTTCTCCCGCTCTCCCCGATGGCCGGCCACAGCAAGTGGGCCCAGATCAAGCGCACCAAGGCGGTGGTCGACGCCAAGCGCGGCGCCGTGTTCACCCGGCTGGGCCGGGAGATCACCGTGGCCGCCCGGGGCGGGAGCGACCCCTCCGGCAACTTTCAGCTGCGCACGGCCATTGAGAAGGCCAAGGCGGCGGGGGTGCCCAACGCCAACATCGAGCGGGCGATCGCCAAGGGCTCCGGCCAGCTGGGGGGCCCGGGGGACAGCTTCGAGGCCGTGCGCTACGAGGGCTATGGCCCCGGCGGGGTGGCGGTGCTGATCGAGGCCCTCACCGACAACCGCAACCGCACCGCCGCCGACGTGCGGCTGGCCTTCAGCAAGCACGGCGGCAACCTGGGGGAAACCGGCTGCGTGGGCTATCTGTTCGAGCAGCTCAGCGTGGCCCGGGTGGCCTGGCCCTCCCGGGGCGAGCCAACCCTCGACGAGGAGGCCCTGCTGGAGGCCCTGCTGCCCCTGGCGGAGACAGGCGATGGGAGCGAAGCGGTGGAGGTGCTCCGCTACGACCTGCTCGACGAGGGCAGTGCCGAGGTGTTCGCCCCCTTCGCCCAGCTGGAGTCCCTGCAGGATGGGCTGCGGCGTGCGGGGTTCTCGGTGCTGGAGTGGGAGCACCGCTGGATCGCCGGGAGCGGCTGCCGGCTGGAGGATGCCGACCAGCTCAGGCGTTGCCTGAAGCTGCTGGATGCCCTGGAAGAGCTCGACGACGTGCGCTCGGTAACGGCCAATCTGGAGGCGGAGGATGCCCTGCTGGAGGCCCTGGAGGCCTAGGCCGGCTGCTCCGCCAGGGCCAACGCGGCCCGGTCGGCGATCACCTCCACCTGCGGATGGCCCTGCAGCCAGCTGGCGGGCAATTCGGCCGTGGCGGGCTGGCGCAGCAGCGCCCGCAGCACCGGCGCCTTGGCCGCACCCGTCACCACCAGCAGGATGCGCCTTGCGGCCAGGATCTCCGCCAGCCCCAGGGTGATGGCCCGGGCGGGCACGGCCGCCGGATCGCCGCCGAATGCCCCCGCGTTCTGGCGGCGGGTGGAGTCGCTGAGGTCCAGACAGCGGCAGCGGCTGTCTGCCGCAGAGGGGGGTTCATTGAAGCCCACATGGCCGTTGAGCCCCAGACCCAGCAGCTGCAGGCCGATCCCCCCTGCCGCCCCCAGGGCCGCGCCGTAGCGCTCCGCCTCTGCGTGGGGATCAACGGCAAGGCCCTCGGGCAGGCGCAGCCGGGAAGAGGCGAGCTGCAGCGGCTCGAGCAGATGGCGGTGCATGACCGCGTGGAACGAGCCGGGGTCGGCGGCGCTCAGGCCCACGTACTCATCGAGGTTGAAACTGAGCCAGCGCTGGCGAAGCCCCTCCTGCTGCTGCGGCGCCAGGGCCGCCACCCGCCGCACCACGGCCGCATACACCGGCTCCATCGTGCGGCCCGTGGCCAGCCCCAGGGGCCAGGCCGAGCCGTCGAGCATCGCCTCCAGCACCACAGCAGCCACGTGTTCTGCCACGGCCTTGGCACTGGGGAGGGCCCGCACCGGCAGGCGCCAGGCGGGCGGCTGGAGCGATGGCGGGCAGGGCTCAGGGCTGGGCGGGGTAGGAACGCAGGGCGGTTCCCCGGTAGTAGTGCTGGAGGATTCGCTCATAGGTGTCGCCCTTCTGGGCCATCCCCAGGGCGCCCCACTGACTCATGCCCACACCATGGCCGAAGCCACGGCCGATGGCCAGCAGGGAGGGCTGGGGCACCTGCAGGGGAGCCGGGGCAGGGGTGGTTGCTTGCCCCGGGGCGCCAGTCGCGCTGTCTTCGGGAATCTGGTCGCCCGCAGGCAGGGGCGGTGCGGACGGGGGCACCATGGCCACCTCGGGGGCCACCACCGCAAAGCGCACCTGGGTGCTGCGCAGGCGCAGGCGGGAGCGCAGCTCGGCCCCGGTCACCACCTTGGTGCCGGCGGGGCCCAGCACCCGGGCCTGGCGCACCCGGCCGGAGTCGGTGGTGCTGAGCACGTCGATGCGGGTCACCCCGCCAATCTCGGCAAAGGCCTCTCGCAGCTGGGCGGGCTCGAGACGCTGCTCCCAGCTGTGCACGGGGCTGCCCTGGTCGAAGTCGGGCACGCTCACCAGGTAGGGGAGCTGCTGGGTCCAGAGATCGCCACTGTTCTCCGTGCGGCCGCCGCCACTGCTGTGGAACACGGTGTTGGCCAAGTTGGAGCCATACATCAGCACCTGGCCGCGGGTGCTGGCCACGGCGGCCCGGGTGGAGGCGGTCTCGGCGTCCAGGCCCTTGTACACCTGGCTCGTCACGGTGGCGCTGACGTCGAAGGGGGCGCTGGGCTTGCGCTGACGAAGGGCATAGGTGCGGGCCGCGACCGCCTGGGCCCGCAGGGCCTCCTGGGGCCAGCTGGCCGGCATCTCACTGCCCACCACGCTGGGCAGGTAGCTCTCCAGCGGCACATGGTTGATCGCCTGCAGCCGGCCGCCGCTCACCAGCACCTGCAGCCGGCCCCGGTAGCGGCGCTGGCCCAGCTGGAACGCGCCGGCCTGGTCCGAGCCGGCGCCAGAGCGCGGAGCCAGCCAGAAGCTGCTGGCCAGGGGCAGCGAGCCGCTGGTCGTCCAGCCAGCGCCGGGGGTCTCGAGCTGCAGGGCAAGCCGGCCCTTCTCCAGCACCAGGCGGGCGGGGCGGGCGGGGGCCAGTTCCACGCCCCCGGGCTGGATCTGCAGGGGCTGGTTGAGCGCCTGCAGCTGCAGGCTGCCGGCCTCCGCCAGAAGCACCCGCACCTCCGGCTCGCCGCTGCGGGCCTGGATGGCCCGGTCGCCACCCACCACCAGCGCCGGCATGGCCACGGCCACGGCGGCGAGGGGCAACAGGGGAGCCCAGGGGTGCAGGCGGAACGTCACGGGTGGGGACGACTGAAAAGCGATCCATTGTGACGGCCATGGCAACATGTGCCAGAGGCTTCTTCGGCTTGCAGGTCACCTTTCTCGGCACCAGCTCCGGGGTGCCCACCCGCGGCCGCAATGTGTCCGCCGTGGCCCTGCGCCTGCCCCAGCGGGCGGAGCTCTGGCTGTTCGACTGCGGTGAGGGCACCCAGCACCAGTTCCTGCGCAGTGACCTGCGGGTGAGCCAGCTGCGGCGGGTGTTCGTGACCCACATGCACGGCGACCATGTGTTCGGCCTGCCCGGGCTGCTCGCCAGCCTGGGCCTGGCGGGCACCTGCACCGGCATCGACCTCTACGGCCCCGACCGGCTGCGGGACTATCTGGAAGGGGTGCTGCACACCAGCTCCACCCGTATCGGCTATCCGCTTCGCTTTCACCGCAGCGGCCCCGCCGCCGCCAGCGGCGCCACCCTGCTGGAGGACGGCGACATCTCCGTGCGCTGCGCGCCCCTCACCCACCGGGTACCGGCCTGCGCCTATCGGGTGGACCAGAAGCCGCTGCCGGGGCGGTTCGACGTGGAACGGGCCCGGGCCCTGGGCATCCCGCCGGGGCCGGTGTACGCCGAGCTCAAGCAGGGCCGCAGTGTCACCCTCGAGGACGGTCGGATCATCAACGGCGCCAGCCTCTGCGGCCCGGAGCGACCAGGCGCCAGCGTGGTGTACTGCACCGACACGGTGTTCTGTGAGGCGGCGGTGGAGCTGGCCCGGGGCGCCGATCTGCTGATCCACGAGAGCACCTTTGCCCACGCCGAGGCCGAGCTGGCCTTCGCCCGCCAGCACTCCACCAGCACCATGGCCGCCCAGACCGCCCTGGCCGCCGGCGTGAAACAGCTGGCCCTGACCCACCTCAGCCCGCGCTACGTGGCGGCCAACTCGGTGAGCCCGGACGACCTGCTGGCCGAGGCCCAGGCGATCTTCACCAACACGGTGATGGCCAGGGACTTCCTCAGCATCGACGTGCTGCCGGCAGCGGCGGACTGAGCTGCAACAGTTCCCCCGAAACCGGCCCACTGCCCCCTCCCCCCGTGATACAAGGTCTCCGATGCGGTTAGCCCCGCCACACCTCCGGCTTCTCTCCATGGCCTCAACCCCACTGGCCTCCGCCACCCTCTCCCTGCGCAGAGGGCTGCGGGCCGCCGCCCGCAGCCTGCTGGCCCTCCCCCTGGCTCTGTTGCTCTGTTTCGGCTTCGGTGGTGAGGCCATGGCAGCCCTGTGGACCAGTGAACAGCTCACCGTGCCCGCCAACCCCGATGGCGCCAGCGTGACCTTCAGCGAGCAGGAGATCAAGGCCGGTCGCAAGCTGTTCAACAGCAGCTGCGGCGAATGCCACGCCGGCGGGATCACCAAGACCAACCAGAACGTGGGGCTCGACCCCGAGACCCTGGCCCTGGCCACGCCGTCCCGCGACAACGTGGAGGCCTTGGTGGACTACATGAAGGATCCCACCAGCTATGACGGCGAGTACTCGATCGCCGACGTGCACCCCAGCATCCGCAGCAGCGACATCTTCGTGAAGATGCGCGATCTGGACGACGACGACCTGCGCCTGATGGCCGGCTACATCCTCACCGCGCCCAAGGTGCAGGGCATGCAGTGGGGTGGCGGCAAGATCTACTTCTGATCTCGCCTTCGCCGACCTTGCGGCCTCCAAGCCGGTGCCTGCGGGCACCGGCTTTTTCATGGCAGCTTGGGCGGCTGCCGGTTGGCGGGCTCGCAGGAGGCTGGCTGGCGGCTGTACCACCACTCCTGCAGGGCCGGAGCGAGCCGCACGGGGAACAGGGTGATCACCGTGGCGGCGGTGGAGCGGGCCCCGGGCTGGAGCAGCTCCACGGCATAGGAGGGGCAGCGGCGGGCCGCCAGATCGGCCACGAAGCGGCGGCCGATGCGCCGCCAGCTGGGCTCCTTGCTGCGCCAGGCGAGGCGGCAGCAGGGCCAGGGCAGCTCCTCCCGATCAAACAGCCTGCAGCAGGCCCCCAGCACGCGGAAGCTGTACTGGCCGCCGGGGCTGGCGTGCACGCTGCCAGGCTCCAGCAGGGCATCGCCAGCGGACTGGGCAGGAGCAGTGGAGGTGGAATTCAGCGGTACGACCATGAAAAAGCCACCCCGAAGGGTGGCGGGAAGCAGACAGGCAATCAAGCCAGGAGGCTGATTCAGGTCCTGGATCGGGGGCTCAGTAGAGCTCTTCCTCGGCGTGGGTCTTGATGGTGCAGTCGCTGGTGGGGTAGGCCACGCAGGTGAGCACGAAACCAGCTTCGATCTGGTCATCGTCGAGGAAGCTCTGGTCGCTCTGGTCCACGGTGCCAGCGGTGATCTTGCCGGCGCAGGTGGAGCAGGCGCCCGCACGACAGGAGTAGGGGAGGTCGATGCCCTGCTCTTCAGCGGCGTCGAGGATGTACTGGTCGTCAGGAACCTCGATGGTCTTGTTGAGGCCCTCTGCCTCGTTGATGAGGGTGACCTTGTAGGAAGCCATGGAAGGGATTGGGGCTCACAGGCACCCGGATGGCCGGGCCTGTAGGACCCGCCCTTCATACATCCGCCGCAGGCCCTTCCCGTTGGTTTGCAGCGCCGTACCTGGGAAGGCCAATCAAAGCCAGGTCACAGATCAGTGTGCCTTATGCAACATCAGCAGTCCCCACTGGCTCTGCTGGGCCGCCAGTTCGGCCCGCCACCCCAGCGCGGCCAGCACCTGCTGCAGCCGTTCGGCCTGGGGCACCAGCAGGCCGCTCAGCAGACCCACACCGCCCGGCGCCAGCACGCTGGCGAAGGCCGGCGCCAGGGCCTCGATCACCGGCGCCAGGATGTTGCACAGCAGCAGGTCGGCCGGCTCACCGCCCAGCAGCTCGGCCAGCACCTCCACCGACCCCAGCCGCACCTGCAGCCGGTCCTGCAGTCCGCCCAGGGCGGCGTTCTCGGCCGTGGCCCGCACCGCCAGGGAATCGGTATCCACCGCGGCCACCGACCGGGCACCCTGCAGCAGGGCGGCGATGCCGAGAATGCCGCTGCCGCAACCCAGATCCGCCACCCGGATCGGCGCCAGTCCCTCCAGGGCCTCCAGGCACAGGCGGGTGGTGGGATGGCTGCCGGTGCCGAAGGCGCTGCCGGGATCCATGCGGATCACCAGGCGCTGGGCGTGCTCCGGGGGCACCTCCAGCCAGGCCGGCAGGATCAGCAGCCGCTCCCCCACCGGATCGGCCTGCCAGTGCTGTTTCCATGTCAGGCTCCAATCTTCATCGAGCTGCCGCTGCCATTGAAGAGGGGGCAGCTCCAGCCCGAAGGTGGCGGCCAGGGGAACCAGGGCCCGCTGCAGTTCGGCGCGCTCACCCTCCGGCCAGTCGGCCTCCGGCAGCCAGGCCAGCAGCTGGCGCTCCAGGGGCGCCTCCGGCCGGTGGCGCAGGGCCACCCGGGAGATGCCCAGCTCGCCTAGCTTCCAGAGGAGGGACTCCTCCAGCTCAGGCTGGGCCAGCAGTTCAAGGCGCCACCAGGCGAGGGTCATGGCTGAGGGGAGGCCACAAAGCCGCAGTGTGGCGCCGATGGGGCTCAGAGGGTCACCGGGTGGGCTTCCTGGATGCCGTTGATCTGGTGGATCGTGGCCAGCAGGTCGGCGGGGATGGGGTCATCGAGGCTGAGCACCATCACGGCGTCACCGCGCACGATCCGGCGACCCACCTGCATCGAGGCGATGTTCACGTTGTGCTCGCCCAGCACCGAACCGATCTGGCCGATGATTCCCGGCATGTCGCGGTGGCGGGTGAACAGCATGTGGCGGCTGGGGGCCACGTTCACCGGGAACTCATCAATGGTGGTGACGCGCAGCTCGCCATCGGCGAACACGGCACCGGTCACGGTGTGGTTGCCCTTGCTGCTGCGTGAACTCAGCTGCAGCGAGCCGCCGGCGTAGTCGCGGGCCGCGTCGTCCTTCACCTCCAGCACGTGGATGCCCCGGTCCTTGGCCTCCAGGCTGGCGTTCACATAGTTGATCGAGTCGCCCAGGGCGGTCGACAGCACACCCTTGAGGGCGGCAATCACCAGTGGCTGGGCGGGGTGGGCGGCGAACTCGCCCTGCAGGCGCACCTCCAGCTCGCCGATCTGGCCGCCGGCCAGCTGGCTGAGCAGTTGGCCCAGTGTCTCGGCCAGCTGCAGGTGGGGCTTGAGCTGCTCCATCACCTCGGCGTTGAGGCCGGGGATGTTCACGGCGCTGCGGGCCGGCAGGCCGAGCAGCACGTCGCGGATCTGCTCGGCCACGTCGATGGCCACGTTCTCCTGGGCCTCGGTGGTGCTGGCCCCCAGGTGGGGGGTGAGCACCAGCCGCTCCTTCACCGTGCGCAGGGGTGAATCGGCGGCCAGCGGCTCCTTCGCATAGACGTCGAGGGCGGCACCGGCGATCACACCGGCCTCCACCGCCTCCGCCAGGGCGGCCTCATCGACGATGCCGCCGCGGGCGCAGTTCACTAGCCGGGCGGTGGGCTTCATCGTGCGCAGCAGCTCCGCGTTCACCAGGTTCTCGGTGTCGGGCGTACGCGGCAGGTGCAGGGTGATGTAGTCGGCCTGGGCGAACAGTTCGGCCAGGGGCAGCAGCTTCACCTGCATCTGCTGGGCCCGCTCATCCGACACAAACGGGTCGTAGGCCAGCAGCTCCATGCCCATCGCCTGGGCCACGCGGGCCACGTGGGAGCCGATCTTGCCCAAACCCACCACGCCAAGCTTCTTCTTATAGAGCTCGTTGCCCACGTAGGTCTTGCGGTCCCAGCCGCCGGCCATGGTGCTGGCGTGGGCGTGGGGCACGTGGCGCGAGAGCGAGAGCATCAGCGCCAGGGCGTGCTCGGCGGCGGCGATCGTGTTGCCCTCAGGCGAGTTCACCACCAGCACGCCGCGCTTGGTGGCGGCCGGCACGTCCACGTTGTCAACGCCCACGCCGGCGCGGCCGATGATCCGCAGTTTGTCGGCCGCTTCGATGATGTCGGCGGTCACCGTGGTGCCGGAGCGGATCATCAGGGCGTCGTACTCGCCGATGATCCCCTTTAGCTCCTCGGCAGAGAGACCTGGCCGCAGGTCGACACTGGCCACCTGGGAGAGGATGTCGATCCCCGCCTGGTCGATGGGATCGGAAACGAGAACCTTGGTCATGCCCGGCGGGGTTGGGGAAAGGTGGCGATCAGCCGGCGGTGCAGTGTAGTGAGGGGTGCGCATCTGCTGCCCGCCAGCCTCGGCGCACGGCCGGTGGCGGGCAGCAACGAGAATCGGGACTGAATCACGCGCTTGAACGGGGGCCGACCGGTGTCAACAACGGTGGTGGTGGTGCTGCAGGACCACGAGCGCCTGCAGCAGCTGAGGCGGGATCTGGCCGCGAGCCAACCGCCGCTGGCGGTGCTGGTGGCGGTGGGCCAGGGAGAGACCGGGCTGGAGGAGGTGGATCGCCTCAACCCCGCGGCCACCCGGCGCCGCCGCCAGCGGGCCATGGCCCGCTGGCTGATCCCCTTCGGCTTCCTGGCCGGTCTCACCTTCACGTACATCACGGATCTGGACACCCTGGCCTTCTTCGGCCCCTGGAGCCAGCACCTGTTCGGTGCCCTGCTGGGCATGGGCTCGGGCTTCATGGGCAGCTACGCCGCCGCCGCCAGCGTGAGCTCGGAGGAGGACGACCGTCTGCGCTCCCTGCGCAATCGGCTCGAGGAGGGCAGCTGGCTGCTGCTGGCCGAGACCATGGCCGGCGCCGACATGCCCTGGCGGCTGCTGCAGCAGGCCCGCCCCCAGATGGTGGTGCGCCTGGGGGAGAGCTGAATGCTTCCCAGGGCCGAACTGCTGCAGGGCAGCCGCGATCCCTTGGCGCTGGAGGGGTTGCTGGCCGCGGCCGACCAGGCCCTGCGCACCTGGCAGCCCAGCTGGAGCGGCTTCCTTGATGGCGGCGTACTGGAGGAGGCGGAGCAGCGCCTGGGGTCCCTGGCTGAACTGGAGAGCCGCAGCGAGGGGGGGTACCCCGGCTCCGAACGCCGGCGACTGGTGCTGGCACGGCGGGACGCGGGCCTGGATCTGGCGCAGTTGGAGCCGCCCCTGGTGGGGGTGGAGATCAGCGGCAACTTTCTGTTCGATCCGGCCGAACCCGCCGACCTGCGGGCCGCCCTGCTCAGCCTCGGGCTGCCAGGGCAGGCCATCGGCGACCTCTGGGTGCGGGGCGACCGGGGCGGGCAGGGAGTGGTGGGGCTGGAGTGGCAGGGCCAGCTGCGGGGGGGAGAGGCCCAGGTGCGCAGCGTGCCCGTGCAGATCGCCCCGCGGCCACTGCCTGAACTGCAACCGCCCCCACGGCGTCAACCCAGGCGGCTGCACAGCGTGGAGGCATCCACCCGCCTGGACGCGGTGGCCTCGGCTGGCTTCGGCCTGCCCCGCAACCGCCTGGCCGACCTGATCCGCTCCGGCCAGGTGCAGGTGAACTGGCTGCCAGTGACCAGCCCCAGCCACCTGCTGCGCTCGGGCGACCGGGTGCAGCTCAGTGGCAAGGGAGAGCTCACGGTGGAAGCGATCACCACCACCAAACGCGACCGCTTCCGGATTGCCCTGCTGCGCCGCTGAACCCCCGACGGGTGACAGCATTGGCGGTACAGCTCGGCTGATAACATTGCTGGGCTCCAGATCGGCTCCCCGAATCAGCGACTCCGAGTCGTTGACCCCAAGTCGTTGATTCAGAGAACCAAAGAGCGCCGACAAGCGAGGAGAAGTGGTTTCGGTCCAGGAAAAGCGAACAATCCGAGCCCAGCTCAACCGTCCGCCATTTCCAACAAAGGCCCTCCCCTGAACATGCTGCCGAAACACGATCTCGAACGACTGCCCTGAATCATTCCTCAGAGCAGCTAATCGAGCAGTCAACCAAAATCAAACCCGGGCATCAATCAACCGGGCGATTAGCTCAGAGGTAGAGCACTACCTTGACACGGTAGGAGTCACTGGTTCGATTCCAGTATCGCCCATCCGCTGGATTTGATCGGTCTTCCCCATCCGAGTGAACCGGCGTCACTTCCAGCATCTGTATTCACGTGGCCCAGATTGACGTGGCCCAGGATCTGCCTCCTGCGTTCGCCACCGCGGTGGTGATCGGACTGGGCCGTTCAGGGGTCGGCGCGGCGCGTCTGCTGCAGGCCCAGGGTCGGTCCGTCTGCGTGCTGGAGAGCAAGCGCAGTCCGGCACTTGAGCAACGGGCCGAAGCTCTGCGGGCAGCAGGGATCCGGGTGGAACTCGATGCGCCCCTGAGTGCCACCACCATCCTCACCCTGGCCCCCGCCGTGGGTCCCATTGTGGTGAGCCCCGGCATTGCCTGGGACCACCCGGAGCTGGCCAGCCTTCGCCATGCCGGCTTGCTGGTGCAAGGAGAGCTGGAGCCTGCCTGGCAGGCCAGCCGGCCCCTGCCCTGGATGGCGGTGACCGGTACCAACGGCAAGACCACCGTCACCCATCTGGTCAGCCACCTGCTCTGCGGTTGCGACCTGGATGCGCCGATGGCCGGCAATGTGGGCACCTCCGCCGCCGAGCTGGTGCTGGAGCGGCAACACTCCGGCCGGGGCCTGCCCCACTGGCTGGTGGTGGAGATGAGCAGTTACCAGATCGAGGCCTGTCCGCGGGTGTCGCCGCGGGTAGGGATCTGGACCACCCTCACCCCCGACCACCTGGAGCGCCACGGCACCCTGGACAACTATCGGGCGATCAAGCGCCAGCTGCTGGAGCGCTCCGACGTGCGCATCCTCAACGGTGACGATCCGGACCTGCGGCAGCGAGCAGCGAGCTGGGACCATGCCGTATGGGTGTCGGCGGGACCGCGCCAGGAGCTGGCGCCCGGCATCCTGCCCGCTCTCTGGATCGAAGACGGGCGCGTGTGGCTGGAGCGCGAGGGCCGCAGCAGCGCCATCCTGGCCGCCGATGCCCTGGCCATGCCCGGTGCCCACAACCTGCAGAACATGCTGCTGGCGGTGGCCGCCGGCCTGGAAGCGGGGCTCGATGGCCCGGCGATGGAGGCGGCCCTGCGCCGCTTCCCCGGGGTGCCGCATCGCCTGGAGCTGATCCGCCGGCTGGATGGAATCAGCTTCTACAACGACAGCAAGGCCACCAACTACGACGCGGCCGAAGTGGCACTGCAGGCCCTGGAGGGTCCGCTGCTGGTGCTCGCCGGCGGCCAGGCCAAGCAGGGTGAGGAGGCAGGCTGGATCGCGGCCCTGCGGCGTCAGGCCCCGGCCGTGGTGCTCTACGGCGAAGCCCGCGAGACCTTCGCCGAGCTGCTGGCATCACAGGGCTACGGGGGCCGGGTGGAACGCTGCGCCGGGCTGGATGAAGCGGTGCCCCTGGCCGCCCGCCTTGCCCGCCAGCACGCCTGCCAGGGGGTGCTGCTCTCCCCGGCCTGCGCCAGCTTCGACCAGTACAGCGACTTTGAGGCCCGCGGCGACCATTTCCGCAGCCTGGTGATGGAGCTCTAGGCCCGATCCGCGCCTCGAAGCTTGTCGGGAGCTTGGTCTAGAGCGGCAGGCGTAGCATGACGCCGGATGTGGTGCCTTGCGGCGATGGCCTTCTGGCTGATGAAGAGCGAGCCGGAGGTTTACGGGATCGACCATCTCCGCCTGGAGAAGACCACACTATGGGACGGCATCCGTAACTACCAGGCCCGCAATTTCATGCGCCAGATGGCCATTGGCGACCAGGCCTTCTTCTACCACTCCAACACCCAGCCCCCCGGCATCGTGGGCCTGATGGAGGTGATCGAAACCCATCTGGTGGACCCCAGTCAGTTTGATCCGCAGTCGAAGTATCACGATCCCAAAGCCACCCCGGAGCGGCCACGCTGGGACTGTGTGCGGCTTCAGTATCGACGCACCTTTCCCCAGTTGCTGACCCTGGAGACGCTGCGCCGCACCTTCACACCCGACGAGCTGCTGGTGGTGCGGCCAGGCAACCGCCTTTCGATCGTGCCGGTGCAGGGCCCCGTGGCCCAGCGGCTGCTCCAACTGCTGGCGGGATGATGCGCAGGCGCACCGGCAGCGGCGCCGCCGGCCGTCTGGAGACCCCGCCCCCGATTGCCATCCGACGGGCGCTGGAGGAGGGCTGGTCCGCCTTCCGCAGTGCCGCCCTGCCGATGTCACTGTTCACCTTGCTGGTGGGCAGTCTCAACCTGCTCTGCCAACTGGCGATCCGCTGGAGCAGTGAGCTCCTGCTCAATCCCTTCGGCCAGCCCGACCCCGTGGCCCTGGTGCTGCAGCTGATCGCCTGGCTCGGCTACCTGGTGAGCAATCTCTGGATGCTCGTGGGGCTGCTGCGCGCTGCCGATGGCGCCTTAAGGGGGGAGCGCCCGCGGTTGATCCAGTTGCTGGCCAGCAAGCCGACCGACCTGCTGCGGGCCGGGGGGACCCTCGGCCTGGTGCTGCTGGTGCTGGCCCTTGTGCTGCGGCTGGCACAGGCCAGCGCCTGGATGCTGGCCCTGCTGCAACCCCTGCTGGTGGGGCTGCCCCTGGTTGCAGGCCTGGCGGCTGTGGTGTACCTGGCCACCGATCAACTGTTCAGCCTGCCGATCAGCGTACTGGTGCCGATGGGCCCCCTCCAGGCCTTCCGCAGAAGCCGGGCCGCGATTGATCCCCACTGGATCCAGGCCCTCGGGCTCACCCTGCTGCTGGGACTAGTGGTGCTGGCCGGTTTTCTATTGCTGGTGGTGGGACTGGCCGGTGCCCTGCCCCTGGCGGCCTGCACCCTGGTGGCGGCGTACCGCCAGGTATTCGCCGTGCGGCCCGCTCAGTCCCCCCGGAATCCAGCCTGAGCCGGGAAGAGATTGGCGAGATAGCAACGGGTCACCTCGCGATTCTGCAGGCCCTGCTGCAGCAGAAACCCGGCCAGGGCGGCCTGGATCAGGCGGTACTGGTCCCAGTTCGGATGGCTTTCGATGAAACCACGCATCGACGTCAGCAGAGCTTCGGGGACATCGGTATGCAGGCTCACCATCAGGGCACTCTCCTGGTCCGACTCCAGCTCCGCCCCGGTCGCTGATCCCGCGGGACCGGCGGCAGGGGCCTTGCCCACCCCAGCCTGTTGTACGGATACGGGGATCGGGGCTTCCATCGGCTCGACATCCAGCGCGCCCCAGTTCCCCACATCAGGCGGCGGCCGTCAAATCGGCGACGGCATGGTCCGCCAGACCGTCTCAGCCGCTGAGATGTCAGTCCAGCAGAGGCCTGGCGCGCTGCGGCCGGCCCGGAGTCGACGGTCATGAGGCGCTGAGCCGCCACTGTCAAGCGGAACCATCGCCCGTCTCCGTTCTCCCCAGCACCACGGAGCAGCGGGAAACCCGTCAGACGCGCCTGGGGAAAACCCGTGGAAAACACAGGGCGTGGCTGGGGGGCAATGGGGAGAGACAAACCAATTAGAAGATCTGATCAATCCAATCCCGCTGCAAGAATCTCAAGCGGGTCCCAGCCACTGCTCGGCCTGGGCGGTCTGGGCCAGCACGGCGATCAGAGCCTCGGTGGCCGGGCCGGACCAGCAGCCCTCCAGGGCACGCTCGGCGGCCGGAGGCTGGAGCACAAACCGAAGGGAAACGGCCTCGGCCGTGCCGTCCAGCTCGGCCCAGAGCGGACCGCACTCGGTGTCCAGGCTGATCTCCTCCTCAGGCATCAGCTGATCACGGATCGCCAGCCATTGGTGAAGCAGCCTCTGGGTTGCCTGATGCAGGGCAGCAGCCTCCTGCTGGCGCAACTCCGAAGCCCAGCCCTCACCACCGATCAGAACGGGATAGGGATGGCGGGATGGGTCAAACCCGAAACGCCATCCCGGACCCTGTTGAATCTGCACCGCTGTTGAGCCGGCACCGCTGAGCCGTGACCTCAGCCGGGGAGCAGGGCGGGTTGGTCCTGTTCGTCGCTGAGTTCGATGATCGCCCGCTGCACCGGCTTGATCATCGAGTCTTCCAACAGCCCATCGAAGTCGTCGAAACGACGCTGCTTGGCGCGAAAAGCGATGCGAACCGTCGTGAGATAGCGGTTGCTGGAATGGCGGATCAGGCTGTCGGCGCGCTGGGCCAGATCCTTGGAATTCACATCGATTCCAACCTGCATAACGATTTCGTCTCCCAGCAATACACGCAGCCTAGGCCAACGGCTCGGCAGGGCCGCTAGAAAGCGCCGAGCAGACCGCATCGGGCGGGTGCGGCCGTTCCAGCGCGATGCCCAGCAGCGACCCAAGCAACAGGCCCCGGGCCAGCGGCGGCGGCCACGGCACCGTGGCCATCGACCTGGGCAGCAGCACCACCGTGGTGGCCTACCAGGCCCCCGGCGAGGAACCCAGGCTGCTCAACCTGGTGCCCTACAGCCTCAGTGATCCGCCGGTGGTGCCCTCGTTGCTGTGGCTGCCGCAGGCGGACCATCCCCGTCCCCTGATCGGCCGCCAGGTGCTGGAGGCAGGTCTGGCCCACGGCGACGGAGCGGAACTGCACCGCGACTTCAAACGCCGGATCGGCTCCGGGCAGCCAGGGGCAGGCACAGGGCTGCCGCTCAGCGCCGAGCGGGCCGGGGCCCTTCTCCTGCAACAGCTGTGGCGGGCGCTGCCGGCCGGGATGGCCCCCGAACGCCTGGTGCTCACGGCACCCATCGAGGCCTATCAGGGTTACCGCGGCTGGCTGGTGGAGGCCTGTCGCGAGCTGGAGGTGCCGGAACTCGCCTTGGTGGATGAGCCCACCGCTGCGGCGATCGGATCCGGCATGCCGGCGGGGAGCACCGTGCTGGTGGTGGATCTGGGAGGCGGCACGATCGACCTCTGCCTGGTGCGGCTGGAGGGGGGCGAGGGCCGGCCGAACCCGATTGCCCAGCTGCTGCGCCTCGGCGGCCACGATCTGGAGCACAGCCGGCAGCGGCAGCGGCTGGCCCGGGTGATCGGCAAGGCGGGTGTGGCGCTGGGGGGACGGGACATCGACCGCTGGATCGCCAGCCATCTCTGCGCAGACGACGATCCGAGCGGCAGCCTGCTCGCAGGCTGCGAGCGGCTGAAATGTGCCCTCAGTGACCAGGAGGAGGCCCTGGTGGTGGTGCCTGAGCTCCAGGGATCGTCCCGCGAACTGCGTCTCACCCAGGAGCAGCTCAACCGCTTGCTGCAACAGCGTGGTCTGCTGCAACAGCTCGATCTGTTACTGGAGGAGGTGCTCGCCGCCGGCCGTCGGGCCTCGATCGGCCTGGAGGGGATCAGTGCCGTGCTGCCGGTGGGTGGCAGCAGCCGTCTGCCGGCGGTGAGCCAGTGGCTGGCGGACCGCCTCGGTGCGGTGCCGATCCACCATGGACGGCCGGTGGAGGCGGTGGCCCTGGGCGCCCTGGCCCTCACCCCCGGGGTGCGGGTCCAGGACGTGCTCAGCCGGGGGGTGTCGCTGCGCTGCTGGGACCGGCGCAGCAACCGCCATCTCTGGCATCCCCTGTTCATGGCCGGTCAAAGCTGGCCCACCACCGCTCCCCTGGAGCTGGTGCTGGCCTGCCGGGACGACCAGCAGGGCGCGCTGGAACTGGTGCTTGGGGAACCGGGGGAGGAACGGCGCGACGAAGTGGTGTTCGACGCGGCTGGTTTGCCGGTGCTGCGCACGGCCGGGGCCGGGGACACCAGCGTGAGGGCCTGGCAGGAGCAACCCGATCCCCTGCCCCTGACCCCGCCGGGCCGCCGGGGTGAGGACCGGCTGCGGTTGCGGTTCTCGATCAACGCCAGCGCCGAGCTGGAGCTGGAATGCACCGATCTGCTCAGCGGCACCAGCAGGCCGGTGCAGACCCTGGGACGGGTGCGCTGAGCGCGGCGGACACCAACCCGGCGGAGTGGACGCCAGCGCTTGCTGCACGCCAGACCGGGCGTCGGGCGCGCCGCTTCCATAAAACGGATGCATCCGTATCCCCCCTCCACCTTGGCCCTGCGCCAGCACCGATTGCCGCGCTTCTGGCTGGGTCTCACCCTGGGGCTGGTGGCCACTGGCCTGGGGGCGGTCTACTGGTGGGAACGGCAGTTGCCCGGGCGCCTGGAGCAGGCCGCAGAGCGGGGCGACCTGGACGCCTGCCTGCGCTACAGCGAACAGCTGCAGGCGCTGCGTTGGCTCGGGGATCGTTCGCCCGCAGAACAGGGGGAGTGCCGGCGCCGCAAGGCGGCCCAGCTCTGGCAGCAGCAGCGCTGGCGTGACGCCCTGCTCCAGCAACTCCAGTTGGTGAATTCCGCGGCCGCCCAACCCACGGACAGGGGCCAGCTGGAGGCCTGGCAGGAATCGCTGCGGGTGCAGGCGATGGAGCGCTTCCAGGCTGGCCAGCTGGAGAAGAGCCTGGAGCTGCTCGCTCCGATGGGCGAGGACCACCGCAGCGATGGCAGCGGCCTGGGAGACCAGTTGCGCCAGGTGTGGGAACGCAACCGTCAGTCCTTTGAGCGGGCCCAGCGCCTGCGCCAGGATCAGCGCTGGTGGGAGGCGCTGGAAGCCCTCAACCGCATCGATCACCCCTGGTGGGAAAAGAAGGGGGAGCCCCTGCGAGCCGAGGTGCAGACCGGCATCGCCGGACTGCGCCGTGAAGAGCGCCAGCACGACAGCCACGGCGCGCTGCCCCATTCCGTCCCCGTGGCGGATCTGGATCGGGAGGTGCAGCGCCGCATCCAGCGGGGCATGGATGAGTGGAGCGCCTTCAAGAGCGGCTGTGCCGCCCTGGGCGGTCGGGTGGTGGAAGCCGGCCCGGATACGGCTTGCCAGCGCTAGCCACAGCCTGCAGCGCAGGTTGCCCCGTGACAAGATTGGGCGGGCAAAGCGCGCTGGCTCATGCAACACGGTGAACCTGGAACCAGCACTCAGCAGGCTGTCGATCAGCTGCAGCCGGGCGATCCGGTGAGGGTTTGCCAATCGGTGGTGGTCTTCCACCATCCCCAGCACCGCGGGGAGGCCTTCGACCTCCAGGGCCAGGAGGGCGAGGTGCACACCGTCCTGAACGACTGGAAAGGTCGGGTGATCAGTCCGAACCTGCCCGTGATCGTGGCCTTCGGCAAGTTCCGGGCCCACTTCCGTGCCGACGAACTGGAACGTCTCTGAGGCGACCGCAGCCGCCGAGCGGGTTCAGGGGCGCAGCAAGAGCACGCCCTCCTCGCCGTCGATCCCCATCAGGCACACCTGGATCGACTCCTGGCGGCTGGTGGGGACCACCCGGCCACAGAAATCGGGCTGGATCGGCAGTTCCCGATGGCCCCGATCCACCATCACCAGCAGACTCACCCGGCCTGGACGCCCCCAGCCCTGCAGTGCTTCCAGGGCGGCGCGCACCGTTCGCCCCGTGAAGATCACGTCGTCTACCAGCACCACATGGCGGTCACTCAGCTCGGCGGGCAGATCGGTGGACTGAACCAGTCGGGTGCCGACTCGCTCCAGATCATCCCGATGGAAGGTGGGATCCAGGCGTCCCTGATCCACCGGATGGCCGCAGAGGGCTTCCAGGCGGCCAGCGAGAACGTCCGCCAGAGCCACACCCCGGGTAGGAATGCCAACCAACACCAGCCGGCGGCTGTTTGCGGTGACTTCCATCACCTGGGAAGCGAGACGATCCAGGGTGCGAGCCAGTTCATCGGCAGAGAGAATGACCAGGCGATCCATGCCGATCTTCTCCGGGCCGATCATCTCCATCTGCTCCACATTACGCAGGTGGGACTCTGTCCTGACCGGCCAGCCGCAGTCGCAATGATCGCACCCGGATTGTCCCTCCCTGTGGCCAAAACCTGACGCAGCCGGGATCGGTGGGGGGCTCCCATCAGGCTGGCTGTAGGTTTGATTGGATAGCCGCGGTCTCGTACCGCACCCCGGTGTCGTGAGGTGAGTCGGGTGAAGTCTGGTTCGTCCCAGCCCAGTTCGTCGCAGGACGGTTCTGCCCAGCAGTCCGGTTGGTCCTCCACGCGCTCACAGTCTTCAAGCGCCTCCGTTGTTTCTGCCGAAGGCTCATGCATGAGTGGCGCATTCCGCAATGATCAGCCCATCGCCACCGGCCCCGTAGCCCCGGTGGTACTCACGATCCTGGATGGCTGGGGCTATCGCCCCGACGACGCCCACAACGCCATCCGCGCCGCCGATACGCCGGTGATGGATGCCCTCTGGCACGCCTATCCCCACACATTGATCGAGGCAAGCGGCGCAGCGGTGGGACTGCCCGACGATCAGATGGGCAATTCCGAGGTGGGCCATCTCACCATCGGCTCCGGCCGGATCATCCGCCAGGAACTGGTACGGATCGGCCAGGCTGTTCGGGACGGCTCGCTCAGCCGCAATTCCGCCCTCAATGCCCTGGCCGATCGGCTGTTGGCCAATGGTGGCTGTCTGCACCTGGTGGGTCTCTGCTCCGATGGCGGGGTGCACAGCCATGTCGATCACCTGGGCGGATTGCTGCAGTGGGCTGCAGCCCGGGGGATCAAGGACGTATGTGTGCACATGATCACCGATGGTCGCGACACCCCGCCCTCCAGCGCGCCCACCTACGTGGCCCGGGTTGAGGACTTGATCGCGGAGGCCGGAGTGGGGCGCATCGCCACGCTCTGCGGCCGCTACTGGGCCATGGACCGGGACCATCGCTGGGAGCGGACGGAGAAGGCCTATCGCCTGCTCAGCGAAGCGGGCCCGGTCACAGCCCCCAGCGCCGCCAGCGCCATCAGCGAGGCCTACGCCTCCGGCGTCGAAGACGAATTCATCGAACCGGTTCGCCTGGCCGAAGGCACCGTGAAGGCCGGCGACGGACTGGTGTGCTTCAACTTCCGCCCGGATCGCGTCCGCCAGCTGATTCGGGCCTTCGTGCTGCCGGACTTCGACCCGTTCGCCCGTGAGCGCATCGAGGATCTGGCGGTGGTGACCTTCACCCAGTACGAGAAGGGCTTGCCCGTTGCAGTGGCCTTTCCGCCCGAATCGCTCGACGGGCTGCTCGGACAGGTGATCTCCGAGGCCGGGCTGCGCCAGTTCCGCACTGCTGAAACCGAAAAATATCCGCACGTCACCTATTTCATGAACGGCGGCATCGAGCAGGCCTTCCCCGGTGAAGACCGCCACCTGGTGCCGTCTCCCCGGGTGGCAACCTATGACCAGTCGCCGGCCATGTCGGCCGAGCAACTCACCGACAGCTGCATCGCCGCGATTAACAAGGGGATCTACTCCCTGGTGGTGATCAACTATGCCAATCCGGACATGGTGGGCCACACCGGTCAGATGGAGGCCACCACTGCGGCCATCGCCACGGTGGACCACTGCGTGGGCCGGTTGCTGGAGGCCACAGGCCGGATGGGGGGCACGATGCTGATCACGGCTGACCACGGCAATGCCGAGGTGATGCAGGGGGCGGATGGACGGCCCTGGACCGCCCACACCACCAATCCGGTGCCGGTGATCCTGGTTGAGGGTGAAAAGCGCAAACTGCCCGGACTGGCAAATGACATCCATCTACGCGAGCACGGCGGCCTCGCCGATATCGCCCCCACGGTGCTGGAGATCCTGGGCCTGGACAAACCTGACAAGATGAGCGGGGAATCCCTGATCCAGGCCGCCGGCGTTGGCCAGTCACCCGACCGGATTCCCCAGACCCTGGGCGTTTAATCTGGCCTTGAGTCAGTCGCCCGCCGTCATCCGATGATCACCTCCGTGCTGTCGTGGCTGTGGTTCGGCTGCGGGGTGTTGCTCATCATCAGTGTGCTGTTGCACAGCCCCAAGGGGGACGGCATGGGAGGCCTGGCCTCCAGTGGTGGCTCCATGTTCACCAGTGCCCGCAGTGCCGAACAGACCCTGAACCGCATCACCTGGACCCTGCTCCTGCTGTTTCTCGGGCTGGCCGTGGTGTTGAGCGCCGGCTGGCTGGCATGAGCGTGACCCGGCGCAACCTCCTGGCTTCACTGGTGGGAGGGCTGGTGGGCCTCACCAGCCGAGTGCGTGCCGCCGAGGCCGCCAGCGCAGCCGGCGAACCGGCCTGGCAGCTCAGTGATGCCGAGTGGAAGCGACGACTCAGCCCTGAGGCCTACCGGGTGCTGCGCCGGGAAGGAACCGAACCACCCTTCACCAGCCCACTCAACGGCGAGAAGCGCAAGGGCACCTTCCACTGCGCCGGTTGTGATCTGCCCCTGTTCAGCTCCGCCACCAAGTACGACAGCGGCACGGGCTGGCCGAGTTTCTGGCAACCGCTGCCCCAGGCCATCGCCACCAGACTGGATTTCAAACTGATCGTGCCCCGCCGCGAGTATCACTGCCGCCGCTGCGGCGGCCATCAGGGCCATGTGTTCGGCGATGGTCCCCGACCCACCGGCCAGCGCTACTGCAACAACGGCGTGGCGCTGCGCTTCAGGACAGGGCAGGCGGCGGACAGCCGCCGCTCCTGATCCTGCTGAAGGATTTTTTTGGCGAGGGCAGCACCAGCGCGGCCATGGGCTGGGGCCAGGACCGCGAACGGATTCTCGATCAGGGCTACTGCCAGAAACGCTGAGAGCCTGATGAGGCTCGTGGACGTGCCGCCCAGCCCATCGACCACCAGGCCAAGCCTGTCCGCCACAAGAAAAGAGGGGCCGGATGGCCCCTCCTGCGTTGAACACCGGCATGGCCTGCCGGATCCGTCGGCCTCAGTAGTCGAAGTCGCCGCCCATGCCGCCGCCGCCGGCGGGAGCAGCTTCCTTCTTCTCGGGCAGATCGGCCACGATGCACTCGGTGGTGAGCACCATGCCGGCGATCGAGGCGGCATTCTGCAGACCGGATCGGGTCACCTTGGCGGGGTCCACGATGCCGGCGGCCAGCATGTCGACGTACTCGCCGGTGGCGGCGTTATAGCCCTCGTTGAACGGCTTGTTCATCACGTGCTCAGCCACCACAGCACCATTCACGCCGGCGTTCTCAGCGATCCGCTTGAGCGGAGCGGTGAGGGCGGAAGCCACGATGGTGGCACCGATCAACTCTTCGCCGGAGAGATTGGCAGCCGCCCACTCCTCGAGAGCCGGAACCAGGTGGGCCAGGGTGGTGCCGCCGCCAGGCACGATGCCCTCCTCAACGGCCGCCTTGGTGGCGTTGATGGCGTCTTCCAGGCGCAGCTTCTTGTCCTTCATTTCGGTCTCGGTGGCAGCGCCCACCTTGACCACGGCCACACCGCCGCTCAGCTTGGCGAGACGCTCCTGCAGCTTCTCCTTGTCATAGGAGGAGTCGGTTTCGTCCATCTGCTTGCGGATCTGCTCGCAGCGGGCCTTCACGGCCACCTCGTTGCCCTCGGCCACGATGGTGGTGGTGTCCTTGTTGATGGTGATGCGGCGGGCGGTCCCCAGCATCTCCAGCTTGGCGTTCTCCAGCTTGAGGCCGGCGTCCTCGGTGATCAGCTGGCCGTTGGTGAGCACGGCGATGTCCTCGAGCATGGCCTTGCGGCGATCGCCGAAGCCGGGGGCCTTCACAGCGGCCACGTTGAGCACGCCGCGGAGGCGGTTCACCACCAGGGTGGCGAGGGCTTCCTTCTCGATGTCCTCGGCGATGATCAGCAGGGGCTTGCCGGTGCGGGCGATCTGCTCGAGCACGGGCACCAGGTCCTGCACCAGGCCGATCTTCTTGTCGGTGAGCAGGATGTAGGGCTCCTCGAGCACCGCTTCCATCCGCTCGGTGTCGGTGGCGAAGTAGGGCGAGATGTAGCCCTTGTCGAAGCGCATGCCCTCGGTGACCTCCAGCTCGGTGGTCATCGACTTCCCTTCTTCCAGGGAGATCACGCCTTCCTTGCCCACCTTGTCCATGGCGTCGGCGATCATGCGGCCCACCTCTTCGTCGTTGCCGGC
>JBBASN010000004.1:0-39798 GCA_040399225.1 Prochlorococcaceae cyanobacterium
AAGCACTGCTGCGCCTGAAGGGCTTCAAGGTGGTGGGCTCGATGGAGAACCCGCCATTTCACTCAACCTCTAAACAGCCATGACTTATCCCGCATGCAAGTTTATTTCTAACCTGCTCAGGCTTTAGCAGGGGACAGAATCGTGACAAAGAATCGGCAATCGGAGAGGGCGAAATCGACTTTTACAAGAGAAATCAATCACTGTATTCAGCTTGGTTGTTTCTCAAGGTCATTGGAGCTTCTAGAGAGGAGTAAAGCGTCTATACCCTTGATGCTCTACGAGCAAAAGCTTAAAGAAATCAAGGAGCTTCTACGTGGCTCAGGTCAGCCTGATTCATATGTAGATGTCTATGTATACGTCCAGCATACCGCAAGCTATCCTTCAAACTCAGGAATTCAAAGGGTTGTAAGGCAGCTTATTAAGCATTTGCTGCTGATTCCCACTCTACGAGTGCAATGTATAGCTCTTGACTTCTCAAATCTTTCAATTAGGGATATTTCGCGTCAAGAAGCGTTTAACTTGTCTGAGTGGAATGGTCCTCACTTGCAAGACCTTCGGCTTAGGCCTCATTCATTCAGGCCCAGTATCGTAATTATACCGGAACTTGTTTATACGAGCTTCTACCCGGTTGACTCCAGCATGGCTGTTTTGGACATATTCAGAGCGAACAAGTTAAAGATTGCCTCTATTTTTTATGATAATATTCCCTTTGTGATTCCCAGTTACAACGAAGTCTCCGTTATTCATGCTGACTACGTCGACGCGGTATTGACATCTGATTGTATTTTTCCAATATCTAACTGGGTTGCTCGTGACCTGCTTGACTATTCCGTGCACGTTCGATCACTTCCCGAGATCGCAACTAGACGAAGAATTCATCCGCTTTTGTTGGGCTATACGCGTATGCACCCTGATAGTAGAGGTGAAGACATTAGGAAGACTGGCTTATCTCCTAATGGCTTTATCTTGTCAGTAGGTACCATCGCTCCCCATAAGAACCAACTCCAGTTGATCATGGCCTTTCAATTGTTTCGTTGTCAAAATCCCAATAGTAGGCTTAAGCTCGTGTTAGCAGGCAATATCGCTTCAGGCTTAAACGACTTTATGCTTTCTCAGCAAAGCAACGATATTATGTTTGTAAGAATGCCTAGCGATGAGTTTTTGCATGACCTTTACAGTAATTGCAAGATGGTATGTTTTCCTTCAGGAGAGGAAGGTTACGGATTGCCAATCATTGAAGCTATTGGTTATGGAAAGCCAGTCATAGCTGCAAATTTTGGGGCAATGGTTGAAGTATCAGAGTCGATTGGGATTGGATGTCTTTCTGTAAATACTCTAAACACAGTTGAGTTGGCTCAAGCCATTGCAAAGCTGGAGAATGACAATACAGCTTTAGGAACTGAGCATGAAATACAGACTAAATCATGCATGGTTAGCTGGAGTCAATATGCTAATCAATTTTCGCTGATTATCAGGAAGCTTTTCGATCAGCAGCAGACAAAGAAGATTCTTTTTAACGCATCTTGCTTGATCGATCAACGCACTGCCCACAGTGATTGCTCAGCAATTCACCTTGGGATTCTCAAGGGATTGTTTGATCTAGGCCACGCTAGCAGCATCGTTTTGGTTAAGAACTGCAAGGATCAACCTTCTCTCATTCAGTTGGCTCCCCACGAATTAGCATCGATTAGCTTCATTATTGGTTCCCATATTCAATTAGCTGACTTTTCATTCAATCAGCTTGAGAGTTATCAAGGCTCAGTCTATATAAACCCTTCAAGTATTGATTCTCTCGATCATAACTGGTCCCTTGAGAAGGCGGCAAGCATAGTTTCTTCCTTGAAAGGATCTAGAATTCGTTCTTGTGCCATTTTCTTCCAGCAATCGCCATCTTGGAGCCAAGAGACAAAACTGTCAATGAATTTGAAATATCTTGATTATCTCAAGCTACTCTCCTTGCATGATTATGTCTTTCCTGAATCGCATGAAGCAGAGAAGGATCTCCGTGAAGGCTGGGATTTATGTTCTATTGGCAGCAGCGCTGCGAATGCTTCGGTCAAAACAGTCTATGCAGCCACCGAGAGCCTTGACAAGCGTGCAGGATCTTCGATTAAGTGTCTTAATAGTGATCAAGGCATTATTAAATTCAAATCTGTAGATAAGCTGCTGCGCCACAAGCTGGTTTTTTGTTACTTGACCAGTGCTGAGAATGATTCGGCAATGATGAATGTTGTCCAAGCTTTTGACTCACTTCCTTCCCGTTTAAGGGTTCAAGCGGCGCTTTTATTGGTAGGACGTCAGCTAGAAGCTAATTGCTCAAAGATAATTGGCGATTCGGTGGATAATAAGTCAATAGTCTTCGTTGATAATGATGACAATGCTGCTGTTCAATGGGTCTTCAATCGTTCGTCATTAAGCATTCTTGCATCTACGATAAGCGACTGTGGGATATCGGTCTCGACATGTCTCGGGCGCAATATTCCTGTATTAATGCCATATCGCTACGCCATGAAGCAGGCTTGGCGGCATGGTAGTGGTTTCTATTTGATAGCTGGTGACAGTGTCCGAGATTTTAAAGATGCAATGGCTTTGATGATTGACAATCCTGCTGTTGTTGATCGCCTCATAGCTCAAACGAAGAACTATAAAGAGATTAAGTGGCATGAATATGTTGATACACTGCTGGCCGAGATGGGTGTAGACGCGTCTTCTTCTGCCTATTCATTCTCTCAGGAAGTGCGAGACATTGATTCCTTCAGATGTAGAAACATAAACCTAGCCTTTTGACTTGCCGCAGCTCTCCTTATTAAGTTGATGCGAGTAATGTACTGCTAAAATGATAGCATAATTCGCTGCCATGGGCTGCTCTTGTAACAAAAACTCCCCGTAAAAGAAAATCAATCCTTCTCGCCATCCCTGCATCAATTGAGGCATCGCTGTGGGTACTGCATCTGCTCACTTGTGAGAGCACCGCTTCCTATGGATCTTTGGCTTAAGCAGTTCGTTGAGTTCCTTATCAGGAAAATATTGAGCTAAGTTGAATGATTGGACCAAGCATAATGGCCTACCATTTCCCTATTGTTCTGATCATAGCCTTGACTACTGATCGGAACCATGCCGGCAAGCAAATTGCCCCGAATCGCATGTGAATCATGAGCATATACCCAGTAGAAGAACCACAAGCGCCTGACTCGATGGGTTCGCGATTCGCAGACTCATTGGGTGTCACTAGGTCTGTTTCGAGGTATTCGTGATCTGCCTTGCGGGAATAGCGAGGATATTGGTCTAGCCAAGCGATGAGTGGATTGGTATCACTTTAGTCTAAGTGAGGAGGCAGGTATGCACGGCTTCATTCTACAATCTTAAGACTCCCATTATGGCATCTTCGGGACTCTCAGCTCCTAAGATTTGTGGCAGCATTCCCATTGAGTGCTAATATCGATAAGGAAAAGCCGCTACTACAGAGTTCAATCCACTATGGAACGGCATCATTTCTTCGACTTCATTGAAGCCGGTTTGCGAATTGAACCCTCGCATAATCAACGGCCATTCAGCTCTAGTCTTTGTCGATTTGAAGATATGATAACTAATGAGTATAGGGATATCTGTAGCTTCATCGGACAAAAGCCCGTATTGCATCGTAAGCAATGGGAGTACGCGTATATTGTTTGGAAACTTGACTCTTTGGGTAAACTTGGGATGGGTAGCAAGGGGATTGGATTTGGTGTTGGCCAAGAGCCTCTGCCTGCTGCTTTTAGTTCTAAGCAGTGCACTATCCTCGCAACTGATGCTCCTAAGGATAACAATGATCAAGGCTGGGAGCTAACTAGCCAGTTCGCAACGTCCATTCAACAGCTTAGCAAGCCTGATATTCTGCCTGATTCAGAGCTGCAGAAATACTGTCACTTTAGAGAGCTTGATATGAATGATTATGAATCTATCCCGTCAGGGTGGGACTTTCACTGGAGTTCTTGTGTCATTGAGCATTTAGGAGGCATCCAGAGTGCCATTGACTTTGTTGTTAACAGTGCACGCAAGTTGGCTCCTGGCGGAGTGGCTGTTCATACGACTGAGTTTAATCTAAGTTCCAATGAGGACACTCTTGATATGCCAGGAACTTGTATACTGCGAAGGCGAGATCTTGATATGCTCAGAGTTCGATTGGCTGAAGTAGGTCTACATATGGAAGATCTTGTTCTTGATCCCGGTAGTCATGTGTATAACTATCATGTAGACTGCCCTCCGTATCAATCGTATGGTCATTTGAGGCTTGAGTTGGATAAGTATTTGAGTACCAGCGTTGGGATGGTAATTGTCAACCCTGATTAGCGACGTCTATTTTGATAATCATAGCAAGACTGTATTGGCTAGCCGAGATCTTTCGAACGCTAAGGCGTTCTAGCTGGCGATATATACCTCGCCAGCCTATAGTTGCTGCGAATTGAAATAGCCAGAAGCTTGCCCATGCGGTTAACAAGTCTTATGAGATGATCTTTGTGGTGATTGCTCTGCCTAACCATGGTTTGCAACTCAGTCACTAGATGAGAGCAAGCTTCTAGTTCCTCCTGAACTTGGTGGAGCTGAGATTGAAAGATATCTCGTTGCTCGTTGCTATGGTTTAAGGCCTGAATTGCTTTGTCTTTTTCCTCATTGATTGAAAAGTAAAGCCTCTCCATCTCTTCCTTGTTTTGCCTCGAAGTGACTTTCTCCAAATCCAATGCATGTTGAAGTTCTTGTGCTTCTAGCATTAGTTCTTTTATGCTATCTCCTTCGGTGGCTAGTTCTTTGCGAAGATTCTCGTTGGCCTCTAATTGGTCGGCCAACTGTGATTGAAGAGAATCGATGCTTGCATCCTTGGCGACGGAGCTATCAAGCTTGTTGAAGATCAAAGATGAACCGACGGGTACTACATCAAAAATATTGGGCGGGAGCATTAATTGGATAAAGCTACTGTGCAGATGGCTTCTGCAGTAATAGTCGTTAAGTCCATCAAAGTATAAGAAAGTGTAGCCATTGGCTTCAAGGTGTTGCCTGCAGCTGCTTCGATGTGGTGCGGCTAATCGCGAAACGGGCAGGGTTGCTTCTAAAAGGATGACCTCGGGTTTGAGTTCGTCATCGAGTGTTGCCAAGGAGAGTCCCTTTATCGCCTTGTATTCGGCGCCTTCAATATCTAACTTAAGAAAGTTGATATGCCTTGGACGAGCATATCGTTCAATGACTTCACGTAATGTGGTGGCGGCGACTCGTCGTGCGCGAGAAGTGTTATGCCGAGATGTAGTTCTTGTGTCGTCTGCCGTAGCTGTATCTAGTAAATGGTGCAGTCCATTCTCGCTTGGACAATCTCCAAGTACTGCCAGGTCAACAAAGCCAACTGAAGGCTCATCGACCACGGCAAAACATAAATTAATGTCATCGGGTCGCTTACTCTGAAGAGTCTCAAAGCATTCTTGCAAAGGTTCAAGATTGATCCCGCTCCAACCATTTTCGTAAAATATCTTTGTAACACTATCGATGTCTGGGCTCCATGCGCCTGCATCTATGTAGAATCCGCGCTCTATATTGCAAAACAGTCTGTACAGATACAGATCTTCAAAGTTCTGTGAATAAAGTCTGCGTGGCTTCCACATCGTTGTTCTTGCTGTCAAGCTGATTGTCTCATAGATCGTGGCCAGGGTCGTCTCCCGTGGTCCAAGCCTGAGCTAGATCCTCCATCATTCTAGTGGCCATTGCACCTTTGCCATTAATGGAGCCGCTGGCTCTTGGAGCTGGCCAATCGATTTCTGTGCTAAGCCACTGTCTTGCTGATTAGGCTGTCATACTGTAGTCATCACTTTGTCCCTGGCATCACTGCTTCCGCTTCCGGCGAACATATATTCTGTTGTCGAAGTATGATCTGTTGAATCTTTCAGCCTTCTTGTCCTTTGATACTCCAGGGCTCTTGGCGCAGCAACTGAGAGGAAAGATGGAGTACTGGTAGAGCTTGTCGGTTGGGATGGCTTGACTGTCTAGTATTGGGCTTTTCCAAGTTTGGTCCTCTCGTCTGCACTTATTCCACGGGCTCTGTCAACCTCATCTGACTATTGTCATGAGTGGGAATGCCTGTGGATGCTTGTTGTTCTAGATAGTTACGGGTCTGTGGTCAGTAGCCCGGATGTTGACATAAGAAATCGGATCATCAGGATACCGCTTTTCATCTACGCGGCCTTCGTGATTCTTTTGGCTTTCGGGCAGTGGGGGATCCTGCCCTAGCGCTTTTCCTGATCCACTGAGCCAGCAGCGTGCCTTTAGTGCGGGAGTCCACTCTGAGGGGCAGCCAGCATCAAGATAGTCTTTGCTAGACTGATCAAGTTGATGTTGCAATCCTCTCGCGATGAAGCGCTGCCAGCCCTTCCAAAAGTGATCGGTGGATGAGGAAGTCATGGCCGTGAGGATCCAAATCTGGGCGCCCCGGCTCAAGGTCTCCTCCCTCGTGGAAGGCCTTCGTCGCGCCCGGCTCAGCCCGTCCCTCCTTACTGAGTCCAGTGCTCTGCAACCGGATTTGCCGCTGTTGCTCGTCTACGCAGATCCTTTGGCCTGGATCCAGGCGTCTGAGCCGACCGATCCCGCTGGCGGTGCCTCCGAATTGATCAGGGCACTACCGGAGATCTTGGCGGTACAGCGGTCCTGCCGATTGGTGAACCTCAGCTGTGTTCTGATTCCTGCTCTGGTCTCATGGTGTGTTGACCCCATATGTCTGCCCCAACTGGAAGCCCAGCCACGGTTCTGCCGACCTGATCCCTTTGAGGCCTTGTTGGCGATCGAATGGCTACGTGAGCACACTGAATACCTGCAGGTCTACCAGGACTTGGAAGCCCATCCCCTGGCCGCAGCAGTCGACCGGCGTCCTCCAGACTTGACTTGCCTCGATCGCTATCGCCAGTCTGCGACCTTAGACGCATTGCAGCAGGCCTGCCATGAGCGGGCCGCCCTCGAAGCTGATCTTCGGCAGCTGGTTGCTCAGCCGCCGCAGAGTGAGCAGGGTCTGGAAGTCATTGCTCTGAGTGAGCAGCTTGCAGGCCTTCAAAGCCGTCTGCAGCAACGTGAGGTTCTCTATGCTCGCTGTGTTGAATTACAACTCAGCCTTCAGGCCAGCCAGCATGATGTGGAGCAGCTTACTAGCAGGCTGATTTTGCTTGAGGAGTTGGTGGCCTCTGGCAGTAAGGCTAGCCGACGGATACTGGGACGCCTGGCCCAGGCCCTGGCATGAGCTTCCGGATTGGTGTTCTTGCCAATGCCCCAGGCGGGCCGCTGACTAGCTCTGCCTGGATTCGACTGCTTTTGCCCTTGCAGCGGCTGGAGAAAAGGGGAGAGTGCTCCCTGCGATTGCTTGAGATTCCCGATTTTGGCCAATCCGGGGCCCACGGCATTGCAGACCTTGATTGCCTGATTGTGCAGCGGGTCGCATGTCCAACCGAGGCTGTTGCTGAGGAGTTGGTGTGCACGTGTCGCCGCCAGGGATTGCCGCTGATCCTTGACCTTGACGACGCTCTTTTTGCCCTTCCTGCTAGCCATCCTGAATGTGAGCGCTATACTCCCACACTTCCTGCCCTCGACCACCTGCTTGTCTCCGCTGACCTCCGGGTGTACTCCACTCAACAATTGGCCGAGCAGTGCCGCCAGCGGCTTCATGCCCACGGCCAAGTTCCCCGTCCTGATTCTGTTCTCATCAATGGCCTTGATGCAGCTACCTGGGGTGGTCCGGCTGGCTTTCCACGGGCCGCTGCTGTTGGCCCCATCAGGCTGCTTTATATGGGCAGTCGTACCCACGACGCCGACTTGGCGCTGATCATTCCCGAGCTTGATGCGCTGGCGGCCCGAGATCCCCAGGCTTTTCGTCTCACCCTGGTGGGCGGCAGCAGTCATCCGCTACACCGACCCTGGCTTGAGGTGGTGGACGTACCCATGGAGGTTCGTCGCTACCCGCGCTTTGTGCGCTGGCTGCGCCGACTGCCTCGCCACGATCTTGGGCTTACACCATTGGCGGCCAACGCCTTCAACGCCGCAAAAAGCGACGTGAAAGTGCTCGATTACGCTGCTATAGGTCTGCCAAGCCTCTGTTCGCCAGGGCCTGCCTACGAGTTCTTTCTTACTGCAGGTCTTGCCCTTGGGGCCGAGCAAGGGTGCTGGGCAAAGAGAATCACGTGGGCAATTCGCCATCGCCGTGGTTTGCGCCGCCTGGCCAAGGCCGTCAATGTCTATTTATGGGAACAACGCAGTGCTGACGTTGTCGGCTCAAACTGGCTCGAATTGTTTGAGTCGTTGGTGACCTAGTTCACCCCTTGAAAAAACAAGGGCCTTTGCCGAGTCTCGGGGTCTATTGGTGCAGACTCCTTTGAGTTGGACAACACTTGTTTTCGTTTAAGCTTCCTTTGGTCGATTCATCGCATGTCGAACAAGTTCATCTTTGTAGCGCTTGCCACATGCTTCGTGCGAGAGGTGTGATAAATTAAATTCTTTTCTGCTTGATTGTGGTGATTTGGAATTGGTGCTCAAAGCGCTTCGAAGCAGCACAGCTGCTTCATTTAGATTCGGCTCGCCCCAATAATGTCCTAATGCATTTGGGTATGCGTCGGCTGAGATCATCCTGGCTGAGCAGTTGACGAGGTAAAAGTTTGGACCCTTGCAGAAGTCCGTGTTTCCTCCAAAGGCGCTAGCTACAACTGGTAAGCCCAGGATTCCGGCTTCGGCAATTCCTCTCCCAAAGCCCTCGCTGCGGTGCAGAGAAAGGAACGCATCACAGCAGCCAATCAGTTCTAACAGTTCCTGCCGGCTCAGATTCGATTCGATTATCTTAAGTCGAGGGTCTCTTGCTGCCTCCTCTTGGAGTCTCTCCCATTCGATGTTCCTTCTTTGCTGCCCCAGTACCTTGATCACCAGTTGGGCCTGCTCAGAAGCCTCTAAAGGGAAAGCTTGTTGAAAGACTCTGACGGCCCCCCAAGGATTTTTGCGCTCCAATGACGACTTAAGATCAAAAATAAAAAGAATAAGCTTTGCGCCCTGTTCCAGTTTCCATCGCTTACGTGTCTGTTCACGGCAGGCAGGATTCTGATATAGCTCAGCGTTGTCGATGTGTACAGTCATGGGCATCACCTTCAGCGGCCGCTGGACTGGATCGCAGAACGGTTCCAGCGCTTTAGCTGTGAATGTGCTCGCAGGCCAGAACATATCGGCCAGTGGAATCATGCATTTCCATCCCTCTGGCCATGTCTGTGTTTCCCAGGGCCAGGTCACGATTGTGGTGCGTCCGCTCTGCTGACCCAGACCCTCCCGTGCGATCCAGCTCCCATGGCTCAAAGCGGTAAGGCAAACTAGATTGAACTGATACGGACCCAGCTCCCCTGGGGATAGGGTCTTGGCCTCTAGGCTGCGTTCGCCACAGTAAGCGCCGTTATTTGCCGGAACATTCACAACACAGAACGGAATCTCTGCACTGGTTAACGCCAGGGCTGCCATGCGCACGTCTTCGCCCACACCGAAGACTTCAAAAGCATGGCCGATCAGGTTCACGCCAAATGGCCGCTCCCGCGGCGGCCGTGGGTTGTCTTCTTCGTAAGGCTCTGTCTCCATGCGGCCGCCTGCACCAAAGCGGATATGGCTGAGCTCATCCTGGGCGTGGTCGCTCCACCATCGGCCATAGAGGTGGAGTGCCTCCGGCAGGGGAAACCGCTCTTGCAGCAAGGGCTGTTCCAGCCACTGCAGCACTCCGATCAATGGCAACCCCCGCACCGACTGATTGAGCACCTCCAGGAGCTCAGCGTCCTGTCGCAACAGGCGGTACTGCCCCCATAACTCGGGGCTGACAAGCCGCACGGCCAGTCGCAGGTTCGGGCCCCATGGAGAGCCCAGGTGCAGGGCTCCGAGTTCGGGATGCAGGAGGTTGAGCAGCAGCGTCACACACCACAGGTCCTCCAGTCCGGACGCTGCCAGGTGGGTTTCTAGAAGCTCCTGCCAGGGCTGCACCTCTGGATCCAGGCCCCAGGCCTGCCGCAGCCGCAGCAGGGTGGGTGCGCTGAGGAGCGATTCGGCCGTGGCGACGGCATTGTCAAGTTCTTCCAGCCAGGTGCGTTCGGGCTGGGGCAGGGCCTCCCCACGCTGGAGCTGCAGCCCATAGCTATGCAACATGTCGCCGGGTGAATCGCCGAGCTGGTCGGCTAAGCATTGGGTGAGTGCCATCGCCTGGCCCCTGCACCGTCCCGGTCTCTGCCAATCGCTGGCGCTGCGGGTGCGCACCCAGAGCTCGGGAACTGCCAAGCAGCGCGGGCTGTGCGCTGCCAGGGTTTTCATCAGACTGAGCTGCAGGTGGGCTGGACCGTGCTCTTCTCGCAGCGCCGTGGAGAGGGCCAGCAGGCTCCGCCGCCACACGACCGCCCCTGGGCAGTAGAGCCCCTGGATCGTGAGTTGCGGCACCCACGTGCTGGTGGGTCGTGCGCGATGCCGCCTGAGAGCCTGGCCATCCCAGGCCAGATGCTCTCCTTCACCGGCGACCAACAGCAGTTGCGGTTCCTGATTGACGATGTTGAACCAGTCCCCCAGTGCTGCTGGCATGAGCTGGTCGCCGGCCTCCAGCCACCAGATCCATGATCCCCGAGCCTGGCGCCAGGCCTGCTGGAGGGAGGCCGGTTCACTGGAAGCGTTGTGCTCCAGCCATACCAGCCGCGTATGGCTGGCAAGGGCAGCGGAGGCGCGTTCCATTCCGCAGGGCGAAAGCTGCCAAGGCACCAGCAGGATCTCGAGCCAGAGATCATCAGCCATGGCGGCAACGGCGATGCTGCTCAAGGTGTGCTCCAACTGGTCTGCATCTCCACGGCAGAGCAGCGGCATCGAGAGGCTGGCTGGCTGGCTGATGTTCAAGGCTCCTGGCCCATGCAACTCTGTAGGGCTTGCCAACAAACCCTATCCTCGGTTTGGCGCTTTTGGCCATGTTTCGCGCAACAGCGGACCACCCTGGACTCTCGTATTGGGATTGGCCTTTACGAGAGCTGTGGGGTTTTCCCCTCCATAAGGTGGAAATCTGTTAAGGCTGGCTGACGAGATTAACATCGGCATATTGATTGTAATTCATGGGATGGGGTTGCTGCCGCTAGCGAGAGGTTTTGGAGCAGGCTTGTGTCTCGATAACTCAGTTGATCCATCCAGGTATCAGGCGTCCACATGCTGTGGAACGATCAGGCGGCAGGGTTTCTGCTCAGGAGTGATTGGAATTTGAGCTAGGACGTCAATCAACTCATTGTAGAGAGCTTGCCAAGGGATGCTGTAATTCACGTAGCCAGTGGGTGTGCTCGCTTCGCCTACGTCGCGTACGACCATGGGATCCGGTTCACTTGTTCTGTAGTGGATGTGCTGGTGCTTTGACGCCATCATCCGGCGGCCCATGTGCCCCACTCCTGGCTTTCCACAGATCCGTGCAATAACAAGGGAGCCGCTAGTGTAATTGGCTAGAAATCCGTCTGCTTCCAGGCCTATCCTGATCTTGTCTGCAAAGGGAAGGCCGGCGACGATGAATATGTTCTTTCGTGTCTTAAAGTTTAGGCGGCGGATGATCTTATGAATTATCTTGTTGTCGGCACTTATCTCTTTGCGGTGATAGTTTGAATTGGTTAGTGGAGGTGTCCAGCCATCAAAGATGATGCCTAGCCTCGGGTAGAATTGATGCAGGGTGTTCAGCAGTTCTGCAGTGCCATTCACTTGTTCAATCCAGCAGCGCTTCTGGCCTGTTATTCCTATCCAGAGCAGGGGCTGATAGTGCTTCAGTGCTTCAATGGCACCGGTTTCATTGATGATTGAATGCTGGATTGCTGCTTGCCGCATTGGCTCATCCACTGATGCGACCAGTTGCCTGAGCACTTGATCTTGTGCACGAGTATTGAACCAAAATCCGAGTTGTAATAGGTAGACATTATGAGCAGAGCAGTACTGATTGAGCCCATCTCGGTCAAGACGCTGATGCTCCTGCTCCAAAGCCAGGCAGCTACTTACATCAACAAAGGCCTCATCGCATTTGGAGAAAATGAGATCTCGGCTTGAGAGCTGGCCTTCCTGCCTGATGCATTCCAGTGCCGGCAGCCCATCATAAAAACAGTGGTAGGGCCTGGAATGGCCAACCAAGTAGCCGCCAAATCGGGGTTTAAACGAAGGCCTGAAGAAGTCTGGTGTTCGACTCAGTGTGGCTATACAGGCTGCCACACGTTGGAAGTCAATATGGCAAACAATCAGCAGGCTGTTCAGTCCTGGAATCAGCACTGCGTCGCAGCTGGTTACGCCTTGGTAGACGAGTACTAGTTGATTTTCCTCTCGAATTAGCAGCACATTCCAGTTCAGAACTAGGCGACTGGCGAGAATCTCCCCTGGTTGGCTTGCCAAGATTGGAGGAAAAAGGCCGTAAGTGCGTAATCTGGCTGCCGCGATCACTAGCTCTTGACAGCTCGCGCGTGTGTAGAAACTACGCAGAGGCTCTGGCGCTGAGCTGGGGTTGACGATCTGAATCCGTCTAAGAGCGATTTGGCTGATGGCCTCCAGATTGTCCTGGGGGAGATCTGCGGATGGTTGGGAGAAAAAGGCAAGCCAGGCGTCAGCCAGAAGCTCCATCGATTTGTTTGCCATAAATGAACTCTACAGTATTTGGTGCTCCTGTGCTGTTTGGTTTATCGGTGCTTATTCAATATACATAGTCGAGCTCAGCTGCGCCATTCCTGCCTGGCCCTGGGGATGGCAGTCGGTTATACTGTCTTCAGCCCTTGATGCTTGCGTGCTTCTCCTTCCGCCAGCGTTCGATCCCTGGATTTATAGGGAGCGTTATTCGAAACTGCGGGGACTGCGCCGCTCTGAGCTGAGACTGCATTGGCAAAAGCAGGGTCGACGCGATGGGGATAATGCTTCTTCAGTTGCCACGTGGGCGAATCTGCTGCAGTGCCTGAAGCCCTGCCGCTCTGTGTTGGAGATTGGGCCGTTCGATCGTCCAGCCGTGGAGTTTCTTCATGGCCCCGGAGTTGTCATTGACTACGCCGATTATCTGGATACAGCTGAGCTGATGGCAAGGGCCAGAACCATCCCAGAGCGTAATCCCGATACTGTTCCGCTGATCCGCTATGTCCTCTCTAATGGTGGCTATGGGCAGATTAAGAGCCAATATGATGCCGTTGTGTCTCAGCATTGCCTAGAGCACCAGCCCGACCTCGTGGCCCATCTCCAGCAGGTGGCACGGTTACTTAATCCCCATGGAATCTATCTGTGTTCGATCCCTGATCGACGCCGATGTTTTGATCGCCATCTCGCTCCCACTGGTCTTGTGAATGTTCTTGCAGCCCATCTCGAGGGTCGTACAAAACCGTCCCTTGAATCCATTCTTGAGCATCGATGCTTCACGGTGTCGGATTGGCAGAATGCTCCAGACCCGGCGGTTGCATTGCCCGTGAATCTTCGTGATCGATTAGAGGAGGCCTGCTCTGAATACAGATCTAATCCTTATGTTGATGTTCATTGTTGGAAGTTCACCAGTGAGAGCCTCAGGCGTTTAATTAAATCCTTGGTGGTACTTGGGTATCTGCCTGCCTCTGCCTCGGTTCGGTTCTATAATCTGGGTAATGAGTTCGCTATGGCGCTGGCATTCTCCCCGGAGGCCCGCCCGGCTTTCACGGGAGGAAAATAGTGCCCATCACCCTGGATTTGTATTGGCAATGAATCAGCCTTCCAAGGAGTATCGCGATTTCCGTTTTCGGTTGCGACACGACAGATTGTTGCGTCTTCGCCTGCGCCATGCTCGCTACCGTGCGGAGGTTGAGCTTGCCAGGGAGCTGGGCTACGCAATCACAATGGACGACTTGCGCGGTCCGAAGACCGCAAGGCATTCGATTGACGAAACTGGTTGACTGCTCCGGCTTGCGATGGCCGATCTGGCTGACCATCGGTTCCGCTACCTGGTTGGTCTCAGGTGGCTGGATCCCAGCTCACACCAGCTTCTCCCCAACGGTTCTGGGCGAGGCGCAGGCCGAGGGCTGCGAGATCAATCTGCGAATCCAGGCGAGGTGGCGTTGCAATTTTATGTTGGCCCCGCCAGGGGGCGAGTCGGTGATAGATCCTCTCCAGCTCATCTCCATGGCTGATGCTGCTCTGTAATGGAACAGCAGCAGCAGCACCTGATAAGCGGGCGTGCAGATTCCGGTCACCCTGAAGAAGCAGAAGGGACTGAATCACCTCCAATGGGTTATTGGTGCTCACCAGAACTCCCGTCTCCCCATTCACCACTCTGTCACGGTGTGCACCCAGGTCAGTTGCTACCGGCACCACCCCCAGCCGCATAGCCTCGCCCAGGCAGATGTTGTAGGTCTCCGGCCAGGTGGAGAGGAACAGCGCTGCATCCAGCTGCATCAGTAGGTCGATCAGTTCAGAGCGAACGTAACTGCCCTGGCAACTCATGATCGGGGGCTCGCTTGCGGTCAGTCCTGACTCCTGGAGGGCCCCATGCAGTTCCGGCGTCGCCCCCAGGATGTGAAGCTCGATCGGCAGGCCCCGGCTTGCCTTGATCACCCGCACCAGGGTGGAAAGCCCCTTGTGGGGCATGGCATTACCGATCACACCCACCTGAAGGGGGCCTGGATGATGGGTCCCGGTGCGCTTCCGGCGGGCGCGGTCCAACGCATCCAGCTCGGGAGTGAGCATCTCGAGCACCTGGATACGATTGGCAACCTCTGGATAAACGGCTGCCACAATTTCGGCACTGGTGGTTGTATTGGCTAAAATGACATCGGCGGCGCCGATGCTGCGGCGTGTGAGTGCCATTCTGCGCTGACGCTCGTCGCCCTGCATGCCACTGGTCTGCAGGCACAGGCGGCAGCTGATACTGGGATCGTCCTGCTGATCAATGTGGCAGAACTGCCCGTCCGGGGTGAGCAACGTGTAGCGATGGCACACCATGTGGTAATCGTGCAGGGTCAGCACCACCCGGCAACCCAGCGCCTTAGCCACGAGGGGCAGGCTCAGGGGCAGGCCGATCAGATGATGCACGTGCACCAAGCCGATGCCCTGGCTGCTGATCACCTGGGCTAAGGCTTGCTCATACACCTGATTGCTGCCAGAAAGCCGACTCACCCGTCCCAGCCTGATTGTCTCCAGCACCTGGGCCCGATCCGGTCCGTAGTCCAGCAGCGCCAGCCGGATCGCATCCTTTGGAGCCAGGGCCAGGACCCGGCGGTTGGGCCTGTTCCGCCGCTGCTGCAGGGCAATCTCCTGCACGTACCTCTCAGTGCCCCCGGCCCGCCGCAGCCCTAGGCCCATCAGGTTGTGGGCAAGGTGCAGCACGGCCGGCTCGCGGCTGGGATGGGCGATCCCTGGCTGGAGCTGGCTTGCGGCCAGGGTTCTGAACCTGTCCAGCACGGCGGTGAGCCGGTGGCGATAGGTGTGGTGTGCCAGGGTGTACGCCTGATGGTCCGCGGCCCGGGCGATCCGCTGGTCGGGGTCTGCCAGGTGAGCCAGTACCCAAGCGGCAGCATCGGCTTCGTCCGCCGCGACGGGAATGTGCTTGCCGTAGGCCGCTTCCACGTCCATCCCCGCTCCGGCCAGGGCCACCTGAAACCCTCCGGCCATCGCTGTTTCGTAGACACGTGGTGGTGGGGAGATCCCCCGCGCCTGTGCCCCAGCTGATCCGCCAGCGGTGAACTCCCGGCCGATCGTCAGCACCACCCTGGAGCGGTTCCAGATGTCACAGAGATCGCCCATGCTCAGGCGCAGTTGGGGAAGCACGCCGATGCCGGGCAGCTTGGGCTCGGGGATATGGCGGTTCCAGGGCAGGCAGAGATGGAGCCGCAGTCCGGCCGGCAGCTGCTGGAGCAGGCGGTTGAGACTGCGGACCCGATTGGGCCAGGCGGTGCCGACGAAGGTGAGGTCGTAGACGTAATCGCTGTCATGGGTCCGCAGGGGCCGATGGTGCAGCGAGGGTTCGGCGGCCAGGGGCAGGTAGGTGGTGCGCGGACTCACCCCATCACAGAGCAGTTCATTGCTGAACACATGGTGGAAAGCCGGTTCCACCCGTTCCAGCAGGCGCCTTTCGTAGGGGTCCTCTGTGGTCCAGAGAATGCGCAGGATCGGGGTCTCCATCAGGGCCGTGATCAGATGGAGATCAGCGCCTGCCCCACCGATGGCCAGCAGGCCATCCCACGCCCCGGATGCCGCCAGCCCCACCACGGTGGCGTGGTCACATAGCCGCACATCGCCTGACCCCAGCAGCCCCTCCGCAGCTGTGGCAATCGCCCGTGGCAGGTAGCCGTTGGCCGAGCGCATCTCCGTGTCGTAGATGAGGAGCCTCATGCCGGTTCACCGTCGCCTTGGAGTGCGGCAAGAAGATCGTGACAGCGGTGCCGATAGAGATGCCGGCGCCGGGTGTGCTGTGCCGCGTTGATACCGAGTTGCCGGTGCCACTCGGGTTCCTGCCTGGCCCGCTCCAGCAGTGTTCCTACCTCTTCCACGCTTCCAGCAGCGATCACGCCTTGCTCCGTGGAGTAGTACTTCTCAATCCTTGGGCTTTGGCCGATAGAAAGCTGTACAGCTCCATTCAGGGCAGCTTCAAACGTGCGTGGCCCGGGCATGGAGGCGGCGATCTGATGGCGTCGGTTGGCGATCGCCAGCTCCCGGCCCAGATTCACCACGAACCAGCAGCGGCGATAGAGCAGCCGCAGTCCGGCGGGACCAAGCCGCAGGTTCACCGCTCCATCGAGATCGTCTGGCCAGCCCTCTCCCCAGCAGGCCAGGCTGAATCCTGCGGCCCTCAGCTGTCTCAGCGTGGCAACGCGCTGGGGGAAGGCGACCCCACAGAAGGCCAGGTCCACCTCCGGTGCAGTGCGCTCCGAAGCCACAGCCAGATCATCGAGGGGGGAGGCGGCCAGGGCCAGAGGCCGGGCTCGACAGCTGGGCGGGTAATCGGGCAGACAATTCGGCTCATTGGTGAACACCGGACAGCCCAGATCTGCAAGTCGCCAGTGCAGGTCGAACTCATAGGGATCGTCGTGGAGCCAGAAGGCCACGTGGCAGTGGTGCTGGCGCGCGCGACGCACAAGCCAATCCAGATCAACGGCTGGATCGGCAATCGAGCCCGTGATCAGCAGCAGGTCGAAGGATGCCCTGCTCACCACGCTCGGGACCTGCTCGATTGCACATGGAAGGCTCGTCAGCCCCAGTTCCTGGAAGCCATGGCTGATCCGCTGCCTGAGCCGGTGGTTGGTGTTACGCGAGTCGGTCGTGCCGCTGCTCACGACGATCCGTCTCACAGCAGGCGGCCCTGGATCAGGAAAAGCCGCTGTAGCAGGTTGCCGTAACGTTGTAATTGAACGACGGTGTTCTGGCTCACCTGGCGATGCCAGCTGAGCTTGCGCTCGGCTTCACGGCAGCTGAGGAACTGACGTTCACATTCCGTCTCCAGATCCAAGAGCTGTTGTTTCAACAGGTGCAGATCAAGTTCAGCCTGGCTCCGTTCCATCTGCTGGTTCCACTGCTGCACGAGTTCGTCTGGGTTGTGGCAGCCCATTCGTGCGCTGTAGTGCAGTTCGGCTGCCGCCCCACCCCGCTCTGAGCGGGCGTCGAGTGCTTGGTAGGCCTCCGCCAGCTGGGGATCCGCTGTCAGGAGAGCTGCGGTCAGGGCGGCCGCCAGTCCCTGCGGGGACTCAAGGGTGCAGGGCTTTGGCAGGGGATGGTGGGGTTGCCAGTTGGCCAGTTCCTCGGCGCTGAGGCAGAGCAGCCGCTCCCCATTGATCAGTAGCGGTGGTTCTGTGGTGTCCGGTTCGTTCTGTGTGCTGTCCAGCATGCTGTAGCTGGCGACCATGGCGCCGTGGGGCAGCCTGCCCGTGGAGAGCAGAAGATGGGGGGGGAGAAAGAGGAGCACGTCGTTGCTCCGGCGCTCAAACCAATCACTGCGCAGCGCACCAGCCCGCTCGAGCAGCTCTTCCAGGCGCACAGGGATCGGTTGTGGTGAAGCCCAGCCGAACATGGATGATCACAAGTGAGGTCAGCCTAAGTGGCGCTGTTGAATGGGCCTGTTGCTCGCGGGCCGCAGCATGGATTCCCTAGCCCTACTCGCTCGGCTCAGGCAGGCCCTCGCTGCTGGGCATCCCACCGCAGCCACGGCTTTGCTGGCCCAGTTGCGCGAGCAGGACTATCCAGCGGCCCTGTTGAGGCCCGTTCTCGGCATGTGCCATCCGGGCTTGGATTCGGAGTTTCTCGATCTGGAGTTGGTGCCTCCATCGATCCTGATCGCCCCTCGTTTTCCCGAGCTCCTTGGTGAGAGCTGTCTGGATCCCCTTCTGGTGGAGCTGGCCCACGGGTGTGATCTCCGCTCATTTGTGGACGGGCCCCTCAATCTGGTGTTGCGCGGAGAACGTCCCCTCTACAAAGGCCTGCCGGCCCTGCCGATCGTTGCTTATAGGGAGCTTCAGCGCTCCAGCCGCTCTGGCCGTCGCCTGTTGCGAACAACCTCTGCACTCACCTGCCTGGCGCGGGAGGCTGGCCTGGTGGCCAGGGCGCAGGCTGCCCCCTCCTGGTTCCCCAACCGCCTGCCTGGCTCGGCCCTGACGCCCTGGGCCCCCAGTCATCTCGATGCCCAGTTCGAGATCCCCTGGATCTGGATCTACGGGCCTGGCCAGAGGGATGGAGAGTGGAACGCCAAGAACCTGGAGCTGGATGGCCACATGGCTGTGGGCGACCGCAACGCCCCCGCCCAGCTGGTGCTGGACGCCAGCCGCCGGGTCCTGGAGGGAGGTGCCTGGTATCTGATCTGGAATCGTGGTGAGTCCCCACCTGCCGGCTGGGCGGCGCTGATCCGGGGGTTGGTGAGACTGCGGGACCGTCCCCTGTGTCAGTTGGGGCTGACCAGAGACGGGCTGCGCGAGATCCTGCCGCTGCGGCCCAGTGTCGCCCCTGCCCTGCTGGCGGTCTCCGCCCATTGGTTGGCACGTCGCCAGCCCGCCCAGATCGAGACATTTTTGAGCTACTGGTTGGTCGGGCCAGCAGATTCACAAAAGCCAAGGCTGGATCCGGATCTGCTGCGTCATCGGGATCAACCGCTTCGGCCCACGCTCCTGGAGGGAGTGCTGGTGCTGGCGGTGACGGCCGAGCAAGTGGCAGAGCTCGGCCTGGAGTGGTTGCGGCAGCGTGCCCTCTATCTGGCCAGTGAGGGTGGATTCCCCCGGGCTGGGGTGCTGCAGCTCTCAGGCGGTGAAGCAGGTGATCCGATGCAACAGCTCCTCAGCCTCACAGGTCAGGATGAAGTGAAGGGCGTGGGTGAGACCGGGCTTGCCTTCGTCGGCCCCCACGACCAGCTCGCCCCAGGGGCCTGGCTGCAGTTGGCGGCCGTGCTGGCCTGGCAGCCGGACCTCCTGCTCTGCAGCGACGAGGAACTGCTCTGGTGCTCCGAGCCGCGGCGGATTGGCCAGCGCCAGTTCGCCGCGGCGCCCACCCCCTTCCGCCTGCTCAGCCGCGGCCACCTGCCCGGCCTGGTCGCCCTGCCGGCCAGGCGCGTGGTCTCCCTCGATCTCCAGCCCAGTTATGGCTCCCTGCACGCCCTGCTGCGCGATCTGGGCCTGCAGTGGCTGGAGCAGGGCGGCGCCATCGAGGCGCTGCCCCAGGCCCTGCTGCGCCGCGAGCCCCACACCAACCCCACCTTGCTGCCGATCAGCACCCCCGCCCAGCGTCAGCTGTTCAGCGCCGACCAACTCCTGGAACTCGAGCAGCTGGTCCTGCGGCGGGCCCCGGCCTGGCTGGCCCCCGGCGGTCTGCTGCAGCCAGGTCCTCGCCAGGGCAGTGTCCTGCTCCGTTACGAGCCACCTGCGGAGACCCGGGTCTCGGTGATCATTCCCTTCCGGGATCAGGCCCTGCTCACCCGCAGCTGTGTGCTGAGCCTGCTTGAGCAGGCCGGATCCACCCGCCTGGAGCTGGTGCTGGTGGATAACGGCAGCTGCGATGCCGAGGCCATCGCCCTGGCTGACGAGCTCGCTCCCCGGGCGGCGGCACACGGGATACCCCTGCTCGGACTCCGCGACGCGAGCCCCTTCAATTTCGCCGCCCTGAACAACAGGGCCCGCGAGCACTGCAGCGGTACCTTCCTGCTCTTCCTCAACAACGACATCCGCTTTGAGTCGCCCAATCCGATCGAAGCCCTACTCGATCCATTCGCCCTGGCCAGCACGGGTGCTGTGAGTGCGCGCCTGCTGTTTGAAGACGGCACGATCCAGCACCACGGGCTGGCCGCGGCTCCCCGTCAGCCCCACGACATCCTCTCGCCCGGCAAGGGGCTGCTGCCCGGGGTCGCCACCGAGCCCTTCGCGGTGCTCGAGCTACCGGAGCAGTGGTCTGCCGCCACGGCCGCCTGCCTGCTGATGCGCACTTCCGACTTCGATCGCCTCGGCGGATTCGATGAATCCTTCGTTGTCGCTTACAACGATGTGGATCTCTGCTGGAGGCTCACCGCAGAAGGCCTTGCGGTGATCGTGACCCCCGAGCCGCGGATCATCCACGCGGAGTCGAAAAGCCGCGGCGAAGACATCGCCGGTGAGAAGCGCAACCGCCTGGCGCGGGAGTCGGGAGCATTGCGCCGTCGTTATCCCCGTCGCTTCCAGCAGGGAGATCCCCTATACCACCCTTTTCTGGGGCCTTCTTCCCATCGCTTTGAACCCATGGAGCTGCCGGTCAGGCCCCTGGCCCATTCCCGGGAGATGGTTCTGTATAGCTGGGTGCGCCCGCAGTGGACGGGCTCTGGCGAGCGCCCGCTGCTGATCTACGTGAACTGGGATGGGGGAGGGCAGTTGCGCCAGGATGTGCTGGAGCAGCTGCGCGCCTACCGGCCCCATGCCGATCTGGTGTTCGTGTCTGCGGCACCGGCCCTTCTGGAGCAGACAGCCGCCATGGCCCAGTTGCGGGACCTCTGTGCGGTGGTGCTGGTGCGCCACAACGAGGGCTACGACTTCGGAAGCTGGCAGGCCGGTCTGTCCTTCTGCCGCCGCTGGATCGACCGCGCGCCCTTGCTGATCCTCACCAATGACAGTTGTTATGGGCCAATCCACAGTTTGGCTGGCTTGTTTGAGCGGCTGGCTGCCAGCCAGGCCGATGTGGTGGGCCTCACCGAGAGCACGGCGATCCGCTCCCACCTGCAGAGTTACTTCATGGCCTATCGACCCCGGGTCTTCCGTACCACCCTGTTCTGGGCCTTCTGGGAGCAGATCTCTGTATGGCCCTCGAAGATCGATCTCGTGCGGGCCTGCGAAGTGGGCTGGAGCGAGATTCTCAGCAACGCGGGCTTCCGTCTGGAGGCGCTCTACCTCGCCGGTGAGCATGGCAATGTCACCCATACCCACTGGCGAGAGCTCCTCGAGGATCTGCGCTTTCCCTTTCTAAAGACCGAGCTGCTGAGGCTGAATCCCATTCGTCAGGATATCGACGCTTGGTATCCGGTTGCCAGGGCCTGCAACCCGCAGGTGGCTGCCATGATCCGCCACCATTTGGCTTCTGATCATAGCTGAAGAGATTGAAGGATTGCAGTCTTTGCCTCTTCTTGTTGGGAGATTTCAGTCCTGGTCTGGATTGTCCTTTGTCCGGGATTGGGGTCCGAATGAATGTCGAAACCCGGTGCTGATGTCGGCTTGCTTGTGCGTGGCTGACTGGTCGAAATTTGTGGCTATCTGCGTAGAATCTAAGCCGGCATTGGATTCTTCTGGAGATCAACTCCAAGGGCCTGGGCGAACTCGCGCAGCTTCAGGTGCCGCTGAGGCAGAGTGGCGGGCATGCCGGTGACAGCCAAGGTTCAGGCGGCAACGCTGGCTGTGCGAGCGAGAGGCACTGAGTTGTTGTTGTATGGCCCAAGGGGGTGCCTCGAGGGGAATGCATTGGTTTGTTTATAATTCCCAGGTGTCAGTGGGCTTGCCCATGTACCGCAGCATCTGGTGAGCGTCGGGGCGCACCACCTCCAGCACCTGATCCCGCAATCTGTCGCTCCAGGCAGGCGCTGCCACCAGCCGCCTTCCCTTGTCGCCGGCCTCGTTCACGCGGGGGAGGTTGCCCTCATCCAGAAGCAGCTCCAGCTTGGCGGACGCGGTGGAGGCCCCAAGGAAGCTGAGCAGGGTGTGGAGGGTTTCCCTGGGTTCAGCGATCAGGTCCTCAAAGGTGAGGCAGTGAATCTGCTGGTCGGGGTAGTAGGTGCGAAAGCTCTGCAGTCGCTCGTGATAGAGGGAGCAGCCCACAACAAGCTTGCGCAGGTGGCGAGAACTCATCAGGGCGGAGAGGTCTCGCGTGCTTTGTTGCCGGCCCTTGCGATGACGCCACTGCGACACGATCCGATCCAGCGGGTGTCGCACCACATAGATCAGTTTGAGGTCTGGCAGATAGCGGTGCATCAGCGCAGGAGCCTGGGCAAAGCTGTTGAGGGCGCTGGCATACATCGTGCTGCCTTCGCCTCGCAGCTTGCAGGAGCGCCCGGCCTTGAACAGCCGGCCATACCAGGCCCAGCCCTTGTCGTACCGGCGGCCAAAGAACTTCGGTTCCTTTGGCCGGCTGATGAAGAAGTCGGGATGCCGCGGGAGAATGGTTGTGAGTGTGGTGGTTGCCGATTTGGCGGCACCGATGATGATGAAGTTGGGGAGACGTCTACCCAGGGCGTCAACCTCCTGCTGGTGCTCCCCACGCAGGCCTGCCTCAATGACCGAACGAAGGCGGCGATTGAGGCCCAAGGTGATCTCCCGCAGCGACTCGATTCATCGGTGATGAATGCTACGTCAGCGGCCAGGAGACTTACACGGGCAGCGGCGGGCTCCAGCGTTCCAGCGGGCTGGGCGTGGCGCTCAGCTGACCCCGCGCCAGCTGCTCCAGCTGGTGCTCCCCATAGAACAGCTCCACGTCCTGGCGGTAGCGGTCCCGGGCCAGGGCGATCAGGCAGTCGTAGCTGAAGTACTGGCTCAGGTCGCTACCGCTCGCACGGCGCACGTTCTTGCTGGGCAGCTTGCCCAGGGCCGGCAGGCCCGCCTGGCGCATCCGCCGGCGCAGCAGCTGCCAGTGCTCGGCCATCGCCTCCATCTGGCCGATGAACCCCGGCACGGGCACCCCCTCCACGCAGAGGATGCTGCTCTGGGGCAGCAGGTGCACGTCGAGGTCGGCGTCGGCTGTGGCGGCCACCACCTCCAGGAAGCGGCGGAAGGGCATCTGCCGTTCCAGCCCCATCTGCTGCATCGCAGTGGAGAGGCTGTCGTTCTCGATCAGCTTGTTGTTGTACGCCGACACCAGCCGGTCGAAGGGGTTGCGCACGAAGCTGAAGATGAAGTGGCTGCTGCGCCGCAGCAGGGCCTGCTCGGCGCTGATCATGGTGGTCTCCCCGTGGGTGCCCTTGCGCCAGAAGCCGTCGGCCGTGGTGCGGTAGCCCTCCTCCGGCGGCTGGGCCAGCAGACGGGTGAGGGCGGCCTTCACCGAGGAGTTGGCCACCTTCGGCACCCGCCCGTAGATCAGCGGCAGGTTCTGGAACAGGATGAAGTGCTCGCTCACGCCCTGGGCCCTCACGCGGCGACCAGGGAAGGACCTGGACCAGGACCAACCGCCAGCTGGTGGCGCTCCAGGCGCTCCAGGGCCAGCCAGGCCCCCTCGCCGTTGTTCTTGTGCCCCTGCCAGATCTCCGGGATGAAGGAGGCGCCGGGAGCCAGCCGAGTCAGCTGGCTGAGCATCTGGGGCCAGTCGACGTCGCCCTCGTCGATCTGCAGCCCCTCGCCGTCCACACCCGCTGCATCGGCCAGGTGCAGGTGGGCGGTGAAGGGCAGGATGCGCTCCAGAAAACGGGAGAACGGTTCGCGCAGGTGGTTGCAGGCCAGCTTGGAGTGCGACACGTCGAGACACACCCGCAGGGCCTGCTGCCGGCAGAAACTCTCGATGCAGTCGGCATCGACGAACAGGTTGTGATAGCGCTGGCCGCCGAAGTGCCAGGGGAAGGGGGGCATGGTCTGGGGGATGATCTCCACCCCGTCGCAGCGCAGCTCCGCCAGGCTCGCGGCCAGCCGCTCCAGCAGCGGCTCGCGCTCCTGTTGGCTGAGGTGGCGGTTGGCGGAGAAGCCCCCAACGTTCGTCACCAGCAGCACCGGCGCCGGGCAGTCGAAGCGGTTGCGCAGCCGGGCCGAGAGGTCGAGCACCCGCTGCAGCTCAGCCACCGAATGGCGCCGGTAAGCGTCGTCGTCGCTGGAGAGGTCGAGGGTGTGGTCGCCGGCGAACAGCTCGGGGGCATGCACCACCAGCCCCATCGGCACCCGCTCCGGCAGCACGGCATCGATGTCAACCTCCACGTCTTTGTAGCTGAGGTGGATCTCCACCAGATCGAGGTTGCTCACTCCGCAGAACTGCTCAAGGTCGTGGTAGCGCACCGGCACGCCGAAGGGGTTGGCGAAGCGGTAAGGGCGCGGTTGGGCGGCCGGTCGCTTCAGGTCGGATTCGAAGAAGAAGTCGCCCTCGGCCTTGTCGCTGCTGAGGCTGCGGCCGAGCAGATCATCGAGGCGGTAGGGCTGGAGGCCCTGGCCTGGGCTCTGGATGCGCACCATGTCCCGGCTGATCACTGTGCCGGCGGGGATCGGGCTGGCGGCCACCAGGCTCTTGGCCAGCACTTCCCGGTTCATCAGCTCCCCCTGGCTGAGGCTGCGGGCCGCCTCGCTGCCCATCGACTCCTCCACTGCCCGAATGCCGGCCACCATCGCCGTGAATTCCTCCGGCAGCAGGCTCACTTTGTGGTCGTTGCCCTCCATCCCCCGGTCGAGGGTGATGTGTTTCTCGATCACTGCGGCACCGAGGGCCACGGCCGCGACCGGCACCGCGTAGCCCCGCTCGTGGCCCGAGTAGCCCACCGGCGCCTCGGCCAGTTCAGCCAGCCGGCGCAGGTAGCGCAGGTTCACGTCCTTGAACGGGGTGGGATAGGTGGAGTTGCAGTGCAGCAGGGCAAAGGAGGCGCTCTGCTCGCGCAGGTGGCGGATGCCGGCGCTGATTTCCTGCTCGGTGGCCATGCCGGTGGAGGCGATCAGGGGCTTGCCGGTGGCGGCGATGGCGCTGAGCAGATCGTGGTTGGTGAAATCGGCCGAGGCCACCTTGTAGCCGGCCATCCCCCAGCGCTCAAGCTTGGCCAGGCTGGTGGTGTCCCAGGGGGTGCACAGGGGAATCAGGCCCCGGCTCACCGTGTGGTCGAAGCAGCGGAACAGCTCGTCGTCGCTGAGCTGGAAGCGCTCCAGCAGGTCGAGAGTGTATTGGGTGCCCAGATCCGACGCCATGTCGTTGCTATCGCCTGCGTTCACGTACAGCTGCCCCATGTCGCGCATCTGGAACTTGGCGCAGTCGGCGCCGGCGGACGCCGCCGCATCGATCAGTTGCAGGGCCAGCTCCAGGGAGCCGTTGTGGTTGTTGCCGATCTCGGCGATCAGGAAGGCCGGGGCGCCTTCGCCGATCGCCCGGTCCGCCAGCAAGAGCTGGCGCTGACCACCCCGCGCCACGGCCACCACGCGGCCATGGTCGTCGAGCAGGGGGATCACCTGGATCTTCTGGGAGAACAGGCCCGCCAGGTCGGCGGCGGCGCTGCCCTCAGGGGCGGTGACGCAGGCGGGATTCATGGCGGCCGTCACCGGCCGACCCAGGTCGACCAGGTCGGTGGCGGCGATCCAGCGGCGGAAATCGCCGTCGCTGAGCACCCCCTGGAGGATCCCCCCCTCTGATACAACGAAGATCAGCCGGCACTGGTTGGCCGTGATCTTGTTGAGGGCGGTGAGGATCGAGTCTTCGGCGAAGACCACGAACTGGGTGAAATTCCGCTCGATCTGAACCGCTTGCACCTATTGCTCACGCGCCGTTGCTGATTCCGGACTCTAGAGCCGGAAGCGGGGGGCCACCAGCAGGGCCAGGCGGCGCAGCCAGGCGGGCCTCAGACGCAGGGCCGCCAGGCGCCTGCTGATGTTGCGGTTGTCCGGCCGCTGCAGCTGGGCCATCTCCAGCAGGCGGGTGGCCTCCTCCAGGTCGCCGCAGCGGATGGCGGTCTCAGCCCCCCTCCGTAGCTGGTTGGCGGAGAGGTCGGCCGCGTTCACCACATAGCCCGGCTGGTTCAGCTGCAGCGGCGGCAGGGGATTCGCCTGCAGCTCCAGCAGGGCCTCCAGCAGGTTGGCGGGCGAGAACGCAGGGTGGTAGCCCACCCAATGCAGCCAGGCCGGATCGGGATCCGCGGACGCCGCCAGACTGTCGAGATCGTCGGCTGTGGCCAGGGATCGCAGCAGGCCGGAGCCTGCGAAGAAGGGGGTGCCCAGGTCGGGACGCAGGCCGAAATCGTCCATCACCACGGCCCGGCAGCCCAGGTCGAGGGCATCGAACAGCGCCGTCGACGACACAGTGCTGAGCAGCCGGCTCTGGGCGAGCAGCTCGGGCAGGGGCGCATAGCTGAGTTGCAGGTTGGCGGGCGGGCTGCCCAGGGTGTCACGCAGGGTGTCACTGATGTGGGTGTCCACCGCGTGGAAGGTGGATTCATGGGGGGCCACCCGTGGCTTGATCAGCAACTCCCACTCCGGCGAGCGACGGGCCAGGCGCGCCAGGATCCGCACAAGGCGGCGCCGTTCCGCCAGGGCCGCCGGCATCACCACCTGTTCGGCGAACACCATCCGCCGGGGCCGTTCCGCCCCAGGCGCCTGAGGACGTTGGCGGCCCAGGCCGGTGAGCACCGTGCGCTGGCCCTGGAAGGGGGTGTGGCCCAGCAGCAGCTCCAGGCGCGCCTGGTCGCGGGGGCCGTTCAGGCAGATCAGGTCGTAGCCCAGGCGCCAGGCGATCGCCTCCTCGAAGCGCTCCAGCACCACGCCGTTGAAGCCGCAGAACAGGGGGCGCCGCGGCCGCCGCTGCTGCTCCCGGCTGAGCTGGTACACGCTGCGGAACTCCGCGAGCTTGCTGCCGGTGAGATAGACGCCGATGGCGGCGAAGCCGTCCAGCCGCGGGTCGGCCAGGAGCTGCTGGGGGGTGAATCGCCAGAGAGGGCCACTGCGCTCCAGGGCCTGCAGCACGCTCTCCGGCGTGCCTTCCCTTGGGATGGCATTCACAGTGAAGCGCACATCCTGGCCGTGGCCCAGCCGCGCCAGGGCCTGGCAGGCGAGCAGCTGGCTGTCGCTGTCGGCCACCAGCAGTAGCCCAAGCGTCATCGCCGCCAGCCCTCCAGCCGGCGCAGCAGCCTCGCCGGCCCATCGGCAATCGCCCAGCCCCTGGTCGCCAGCCACTCGGCGTTCACCGCAGGCCGCTCGCGCAGGCGCTCCAGGGGCAGGCAGTCGGCCAGCCGGGCCATGCAGCCACTGCCGAAGAAGAACGGGCCGTTGAACTCGGTGCGGATGCCGTAGTCGCCCAGCACAACCGTGGGTTTTCCCCACAGCATCGCCGTGATCAGCCAGCTGGAGGCGATACCGAGGCAAGCGCTCGCCTGCATCAGCGCCTGGGGCAGATCCTCCCCTTCCCCCAGCTGCAGGTTGGCCGGCCGCCGCTGATCCTGGAGCCCATGCCAGAGCAGGGATGTGTCGGGCCAATCCGCCGGGTTGACCGGCAGGGGCGCATCCGGCTGGAGGCGCAGCTGCCAGCTGGGGTTCTCCAGGGCGATTGTGCGCAACCGCTGGTAGAGAACGCCGTTGGCGAACGGTGACGGGGGCACGTGGGGCTGGTCAAGGACCAGCAGGACCTGGTCCAGACTGGCCCCATGGCCCAGCGGCTCGTTCACCAGGCACCAGAGCCCGAGCATCTCGCAGGCCTGCTCGCTACGCCCGCAGCTGCGCAGCAGCCAGTGCAGTTCCTGCCGCTGGGCCTCCCCCTGCACGCAGATCAGGTCATAGCCCAGACGCGGCAGCAGATCGGCCATCAGGGCATCGCCGCACAAGGGGCGGATCGGCCCGGTGAACAGGCCGCAGGGCCGCAAGCCCCGCAGCCGTGCGGCCTGGAGATGGGCCTGCCGGAACGGGCTCAGCCCAGGGCCTTCGAGAAACACTCCCAGGGCATCGAGGCCCAGCACCAGCTCGCTGCTGGCGGCGGCCAGGGGGGCGATGGGCAGCCAGGGCAGGCCCTCCCCGCCATTGCAGACGGCGGGGAGGGGAGGGTCGACGCCGATCACGGTCACCTCCGCTCCTAGGTGCTGCAGCTCACGGCCCAGGCGCTGGCAGGCGCCCAGCCCCGGCTGTCCTTCGCAGACCAGCCCCAGCCTCATCGCCCCTTGAACAGCCGCTCCACCAGCCAAAGCCCCACAAGGTTCTGGCGGATCCGCCGCAGCAGGTCGCGCCCCCGGTGGCTGGCTACCTGGCGCGAGCGCGCCCCAGCCGAACTGAGCATTCTCCTTCCACCCTTGGCCAGGGCGTAGGACTGCCAGCCTGTGCTTCCCCAGCCGGCAGGCCCAGGACGCGGCATGTTGTCCCCGCTGGGCGGTGCATTGAGGCGCTCGGCCAGGGCGTTCACGAACCGACGGGCTCCGTCGGCGCGGTAGCCCTGGCGTTCCAGCCAGCTCTGGTCATGCACCGGAGTGAAGGGGTCGCGCACAATGGCCTCAAAGCAGGCCAGGGCACCGGACTCCACGAAGTAGTGATTGCCCAGGGACTCGTTCACCCCGAGATCGGCCACGATGCGCGTGCTGATCCCCATGGCCATCGCCTCCATCGCCGCCGTCGACGACACCGTGATGGCGCAGCCGCAGCGCTTGAGCAGGCTGAGACTTGGCTTGTAGCTGATTTCCAGATTGGCGATCCTCCGGCTGAGCTTCTCCAGCCGGCTGGCCATCCCGCCGTGATGGCGGTGCAGGGTTGCCTCAACGGGCGAGGTGCGGGGCTTGAAGATCACCGGATGCTGGGGCCAGGCCCTGGCCAGTTTCGCCAGGCACCGGCAGATGTATTGGCGCTGAATCGGGTTGTCCGGTACGGATGGTTGCTCGAAGAACACGATCGTCGCCCCATCCGGCACCTGCAGCCGGGCTTCAAGTGGCCAGAGAATCGGTAGGCCGGTAACTTCCGCATTGCTGCTGTCGATGCCCATGGCGGAGCAGGCCCGGCGGTAGAGCTCGGCGTCGCTCTCGGCATTGAGGCAGAGCAGATCCACCCCCGACCGATCCATCATTCCCTCCAGCTGGTGCCGGAAGAGAATGCCTGGGTAGGCACTCACCACCACGGGCCTGCGCTCCTGGCCTGTCCAGGCTGACTGCAGCAGCAGCTGGGTCTCCCGGGTGCGCCGGCCATCGAGCCCGAGCACCAGGGCATCGAGGCGAACCAGTTCGGTGCGCAGCTCACGCAACTGGGGCCACTGCCGCTGGTGGATGCGGGTGCGCGGATCGATGCGGCGGATCTCCAGGATCTGCCGACGTGACAGTTTCCGGCCAGGCAGCTCAAGCAGGTAGAGGTGGGTCTCGGCCCCTTCCCGCCGCGCCACCTGAAGCAGGTTCATGGCGGTCTTGCCAAAGGAATCAAAACAGGCCAGCGCGGCCACCTGCCGCCCGTGCAAGCGGCCTGTCATCGAAAGGTTCCTGCGCAGGCATCTGACTGGCTCACCCCAGTGCCATCCAGCAGGGGAGCCAGGTGTTCGCACAGGCGAAGGTCGTGCGTGCTGTCGATCTCCGGGGCAAGGGCTTCAATCGCCACCGGCAGGGTGGGCATCACAAAACGGTTGCCCTGTTCCAGGAAAGGGCCGGTGCGGATGGCGTAGATGGCGCCGGTCTCCAGATAGGTGGGTTCCAGGTCCTGGCGCCGCTGGCGCGGCAGGAGGGCGTCGTGATTCACGCCCACGCCGTGGCCCTGGGTGTCGTGGCGCCAGAGAAAACCATGCCAGGGCGTCACACTGAAGGCCATGTTGGCTGAGCTGCCCTGCAGGGCATGCACCACCGCATCGATCTGGCCGGCGGTGGTGAACGGAGAGGTGCACTGCAGGAAAACGAACAGACCGGGCAGGGGGCCGTTCTGCGCCAGGGTGTGCAGAGCGTGCAGCAGTGCCGCCTCCGAGGAGGCCTGGTCATCGGCGATGGCGGCCGGACGCCGGAGCCAGCAGGCCCCTTCCTGCTCCGCCAAGGATCCGATGGCGGCATCGTCGCTGCTCACCCACACCGCACCCAAGGCCCCGGCGCTGCGGGCGGCGCGCACGCTGCGGGCCAGCAGGGGAACCCCTCCCACAGGTCTGAGGTTCTTGCCGGGGATGCCCTTGGAGCCACCGCGGGCCGGAATCACGGCCAGGGGTGGCAGCAGGGGATCGATCGTGATCCGGGAGTCGCTCAGCATGCTCTTCATGCCGGCACTGCGCTGCCGGGGGGGCGCAGGCGACCGTTGGCCCCCAGGGGGTGGAAGCGAAGGGGATCGGACAGCCCACCGGGTACGGTCGCACCTGACTGGCTGTGAGGCGGATCGCAAGGGTTCGATCGGGGCTGGATCGGGTCAGGTGAAGCCGCAGTGCTTGTTTGTGCCCCAGCACCCAGTCCGGGATCGTGCTGATGCCGCTGCGCTGCCAGGATCACCTTGCGTACCCGTCCCTCCGGAATCCCGGTGTCGGCCGAGACTTCCGCACAGAGCGCTGCCATCGCCTCTGCCGGCACGGTGAACCTCACCACTGAAACCTGATTCTGCACCGACGGAACCTCAAGCCTGCCCAGGGTTCCAACAATCCTGCAGCGGCAACGAGAACGTAGCAGTGATGAGTCGGTCATGGCTCTGGGTAGCTTGGGGCCCCGCCGCCGGCGCGTTCTCTCCCTTGACCCTTCCCCCCGCCGCCGCGCGCCTGGGTCTCCCCGAGACGGGCATGCTCCGTCATGCCACCCTTCCTGCCCTGCTGGCGCCCTACGACCTGGTGAGGGGGGGCGGCCACTGCCGGCGGGATCCGCTCGACGGCCTGCTGGCGTGGGGGCGCAAGCCCAGTGCCCGCCGCGCCGAGCGCATCAGCGCGGTCCGGGGATTGCCCCTCTGGCGCTGTGAGGATGCCCTGATCCGCTCCCTTGGACTGGGGCCTGACAGCCCGCCCCTCGGGCTGCTGCTCGACGACCTCGGGGTGTACTACGACGCCTCGGCCCCCAGCCGCATGGAGCGGGCAATCTCCCGACCCCACAGCCCGGCTGAGCTGGCGCGGGCCGAGGCTTTGCGGCAGATCTGGTGCAACGCCCGGGTCAGCAAGTACAACGGTGCCCCGGATGCCCCGGCCCCTGCCGGGCCCTTCGTGCTGGTGGTCGACCAGACGGCAGCTGACCTCTCGATTGCCCTGGGGGCGGCCAGCGGCGCCAGCTTCACCGCCATGCTCGAGGCCGCCCTGGCCTCCCATCCGGGCTGCAGCGTGGTGGTGAAGACCCACCCGGACGTGGTGGCGGGCCGCAAACGCGGCCATTTCTCGCGCCAGCAGCTCAGTGATCCGCGGATCGTGGTCGAGGCCAGTGGTGGCCATCCCGCCGCTCTGCTGGAGAGGGCCGAGGCGGTGTATGTGGTCACCTCCCAGATCGGCTTCGAGGCCCTGCTCTGGGGCAGGCCGGTTCACTGCTTCGGCATGCCCTTCTACGCCGGCTGGGGCCTCACCCTGGATCGCCAGCCCGCCCCCGAGCGCCGGTGCCCGGCCCGGGCACCGCAGCTGGCCGATCTGGTGCATGCCGCCCTGGTGGAGTCGGCGCTCTACATCGATCCCAACCGCCACCTGCCCTGCACCGCGGAAACCCTGATCACGGCCATCGGCCTGCAGCGCCGCCTGCGAGGCTCTCTGCCGGAGCCGATCGAGGCCTTCGGCTTCACCCCCTGGAAGCAGCGCGTGCTGCGCCGCTTCCTGCCGGTGCGGCGGCTGCGCTTCCGCTTTACCTGGCAGCGGCCGGGGCGGTCGGCCGCCCTGGTGGCGATCTGGGGGCGCCGGGGCCGGCCCGGGTTGCTGCGGGCCGTGGAGCGGCGCCGGTTGCCCCTGCTGCATGTGGAGGATGGCTTTCTGCGTTCGGTGGGCCTGGGGGCCGACCTGATCGATCCGATCTCCTGGGTGCTCGACCGCCGCGGCATCTACTACGACGCCAACGGCCCCAGCGACCTGGAGCACCAGCTGGCCCATGGCCAGTGGAGCGCGGCCCAGTTGGAGCGGGCCGCCCGGCTGCGCGGGCGGCTGGTGGAGGGGGCCATCACCAAGTACAACCTCAGCGCCCCTGCCTGGCGGCGCCCTGCCGCTGCCCGCCGGGTGGTGCTGGTGGTGGGTCAGGTGGAGTCGGACGCCTCGATCCGCCTGGGCGCCCCTGGCCTGCGGGGCAACCTGGCCCTGCTGGAGGCGGTGCGCCAGGCCGAGCCCGGGGCCTATCTGGTGTACAAGCCGCACCCCGACGTGGTGGCGGGCCTCTGCGGCGAGGGCAAGGGGGAGGATCGGGCGGCCCAGGCCTGCGATGAGGTGCTGGTGGAGGCCTCGATCCAGCAACTGTTCACCCAGATCGATGCCCTGCATGTGCTCACGTCCATTGCCGGTTTTGAGGCCCTGCTGCGGGGCCTGGAGGTGCACACCTGGGGACTGCCCTTCTATGCCGGCTGGGGGCTGACCCACGACCGGCTCCAGTGCCAGCGCCGGGGGAGACAGCTGGAACTGGACGCCCTGGTACATGCGGCGCTGATCGACTACCCCCGCTACGTGAGCCGCCACAGCGGCCTGTTCATCGAACCGGAGCAGGCGATCGAGGAGCTGCTGGCCTGGCGGGCCGGCCCGCCCCAGCCCCTCACTCTGCGCCAGAGGATCTTTCGACACTGGGGGCGACTGCGGCAGCGTTGAAGACTGCGGACACGTGGCAAAGTTGGGCCCGGCTGAGCAGGGTGAGCGAACGTTGACGGCAGATCGGGCTCCAGCCCTGGTGCAGGTGCGGATCGACGGCCCGGTGCTGCTGCTGATGGGACCCATCGGCCTGTTCTTTGCCCGGTTCTGTCGCTATCTGCGCGGTTGCGGGATCCCGGTCACCAAGGTGGCCTTTCCGCTGCAGGAGTTCGGTTTCCCTCGGGAGGTGAAGGTCCCGTTCTCCGGGGACATGGAGGCATGGCGGCCGTTTCTGCGCCAGCTCCTGCTCGATCGGGGAATCCGGCATATCTTCATGTATGGAGATTTCATCAATCTCCACCGCATCGCCATCGAGGAGGCCCAGGGTCTGGGGATCGAAGCCTGGGTGTTTGAACTGGGCTATATCCGACCCAATTACGTGAGTTTGGAGCGAGATCGGGTCAACGCCCGGTCCAATCTCAACAAGCCCGTGGAATTTTATCAGGCCCTGCCCGCAGTGAACAGGCTGCCCGGCGGTTGCCTGGATCCTGGTTGGCGTTGGCGCAAGATCTGGAAGGTGCCCACCTTCATCCAGCATGCCTTCACCGACTACCCGATCATTGAGGGTGAGCACAAGCTGCAGCCTTCTCCCCGTTTTCTCTGGTGTCAGCTCAGGGGCAGCTGGCGCTTCTGGCTCTACCGCTGGCAGGAGCGCAACCTCAAGCGCCGCCTGCTGGAGCATCTTTCATTCTTTCTGGTGGTTCTCCAGGTCTCCAGCGACTCCCAGATTCAGCTTGGGTCGCCCTATCGGGGCATGCATGAATTCATTGAGGATGTGATTCGCTCGTTTGCAATCCATGCCCACGCATCTGATCACCTGGCGTTCAAGCATCACCCGCGGGATCGGGGTTACAACCACTATGGGCGCCTGATTCAGCTGCTGGCTCTGCGTTATGGCGTTGCCGATCGTGTTCATTACTTCCATGACGGCGCCCTGAGTCGCTTTCTCCGCACCTGCCGGGGTGTGGTCACGGTGAACAGCACGGTTGGATTGCAGGCGCTTTACCATGCTGTGCCGACCAAAGTGATGGGCAACACCTTCTACAACCTGCCCGGTCTCACCGATCAAAAAAACCTCGATCAGTTCTGGCAGGAGCCCACCACCAGCGACCGCCCGCTCTTCTACCGCTTCTATGCCCATCTGGTGACCACCACCCAGGTGAATGGCAACTTCGATGGGGACTTCCCCTTCCGTCTCACCTTTCCGATCGGGCCGGAGGCCAGGCGGCTGGCCCCGGCGCCCCGGCTGCCCGATGCCCCCCGCAGCCCCGCAGCCGGGGGCTGGGCCGTGCCCTGGCGGGTGCTCCGGCGCGCCTGCTGGGGTGTGTCCTACTTCCTGGTGTATGCGGTCCAGCTGCTGGCCCTGGCCCTGGGGCGACGCCGCCTGGCCGCCAACCTGTTGGTGGTCACGGCCCAGGTGGGCCTGCGGGCGCTGGGGGTGAGCGTGGTGGTGGATGACAGCCAGCCGGCGGAACCGGCGGGCAGGCCCGTGGTGCATCTCTGGAACCATGAAAGTCCCGTGGATGTGCTGGTGGTGCAGGGTGTGCTCCGGCTGCCCAGCATCACCACTGCCAGTCTGCACCTCAGCCGGATCATGCCCTGGTTCTCGGCCTCGGCCGCCAATGCCGGGCACGGCCTGATGGATCATCGCAACGGCCAATCGCGCACCTCCGCCCTCTACCGGGCCTCGGCCACCCTGGCCGCCCGCAGCCAGGTGATGCTGGCCCCCAATGGGTCGCTGGTGACGCCGATCAGTCAGCGGGTGTCGGCCAGTGCCCTGCTGCTGGCCCGCAAGCATGGCGCCCTGATCGTGCCCTGGACGTTCACCTACTACGGCCTCTCCACTTCGGCAGACGCGCTGTATCGCCCGTTGAGGCTGTTGATCTCCCGCCTCAAGGCCCCCCTGGCCACCATTCACTGCCGCAGGGGCAGGGTTGAGGACCTCGGCCTGCCGGAGCAGGGCTGTGATCGCGACACGTTTGTGAGAGCCGTGCAGGCGTACTACGCCCGGACCACCGCCGGCAGCTCGGCCGTGGTCACGCCGCCAGAATCCAGCTGACGTTGTGGCCCCCGAAGCCGAAGGCGTTCTTGAGGGCATAGCGTTCCTGCCCGCCGCCTCCGAGGGGGTGGGGGCGATCCCGGACCACCGCCAGCCCGATCTCCGGATCCACCGGGGTGCAGTTCAGGCTCTGGGGCACGGTGCCATGGCGCAGGGCCTGCAAGGCCAGGATCGTTTCCACGGCCCCTGCGGCCCCGAGCAGATGGCCCAGCTGACCCTTGGGAGCGGTGACCGGCAGGGAGTCCACCGCTGAGCCGAGGCCGCGCCGGAGGGCCTTGGCCTCCGCCAGGTCACCCACGGGTGTGCCGGTGGCGTGGGCCTGAACGAACGACAGATCGCCCGCCTGCAGGCCCGCCCGGCGCAGGGCATCGGTGATTGCCTGGCTGGCCTGCAGGCCCTCGGGTTCCGGGGCCACGATGTGGTGGCCGTCACTGCTGCTGCCGCAGGCTTGCAGCCATCCCTGGACTGGCGGCCCTCCCCGGGCCAGGTCGCCGGCCCGTTGCAGCACCAGCACCCCCGCCCCTTCCGAGAGCACAAAGCCATCCCGATCCTGGGAATAGGGCCTGGAGGCCTGCTCCGGTGCGTCGTTGCGGCAGGAGAGGGCGCGCATGGCGGCGAATCCCACCAGGCCAAGGCGGTTCACCGGGGCCTCACTGCCTCCGGCCAGCACCACATCGGCCCGGTCGTCCTGCAGCAGCAGCTGGGCCATTAGCAGGGCCTCGGCGCCGGCCGCACAGGCTGAAACCGGCGTGTGGGCGCCGGCATGCAGGCCCAGGTCGATGGCGATCTGACCCGCCGCCGCGTTGGGGATCAGCATCGGCACCGTGAGCGGATTCACCCGCCCCGGGCCGGCCTGCAGCAGGTTGGTGTGCTGGCGCTCCAGGGTGGCCAGGCCGCCAATGCCGGTGCCGATCACCACCGCAACCCGGCGGGGGTCCACCCCCTGGCAGTGGGACGCTGCATGGGCCCAGGCCTGACGGGCTGCCAGCAGGGCCAGCTGGGCGCAGCGGTCGAGCCGCCGCTGCTGCAGTGGCTCGAGGCGGGCATTGAGATCATCTTTCACCCTGCCGGCAATCCTGGCCGGCAGGTCGGCTGCCCAGCTTTCGGTGACCGCCGAGATCCCTGAGTGGCCTGCCAGGGTGGACTCCCATGTGGCATCAACACTGGCGCCGAGGGGGGTGATGCACCCCCAGCCGGTGACGGCCAGCCGTTCAGTGGGCCTGACCATCAGGGGACTCCAGGGTGCGCAGGTGATTCTGAATATCGCCCACGGTTCTGAACTGGAGTAGATCCTCCTCGCGGATCTTGATGCCCAGGCACTCGTCGGCCTCGATCAGGATCTCGTAGAAGCCCAGGGAGTCGATGCCGATGTCCTCGATCAGCCTGGCATCAGGGGTGATCTGCTGGGGATCGGCCCCGGAGATCCGCTGGAGGATCTCCTGAAGGCGCAGCTGGAGATCTGCGGAGTCCAACGGGGGATGGGGAGCAGGGGCCCGATCGATGATCCCAGCCTCAGCGTTGGAGGCCACGGTTGTTATGGAGCTCTCATTCTCAGGGCCCCCTGCCATCAACACCCCACGCCCGGCTGCAGATCTATGGAAACGTACCAGTCCAGGGGGATCAGGTCAGCCGCCGCGGTACCAGCTGAAGCGCCGGTAGACCGGTTCGTGCGCGAAGTCGATGAAGTGGCTGAGGCGCCGGCTGGGGATCCGCCCGAGGTCGGCGGCCATCAGGATCTCAGTGATCTGGTTGAAGTCGCGGGCCAGGGAGAGGTTGCGAACCCTGGCCTCCATCAGGTTGATGTACTGGCGCAGCAGCACGGGCAGGCGGAAGTTTGATGCGAGTTCGCTGCGGATCTGCTGCTCGAGCTCCTGGATGGTCTGGGCCTTGCCTGGACGTTCGCTGGGCGCGATGCCTGCCAGGGGGTGGCGGGGCTGGGGACAGGGATGGTGGGTGTCCAGAAACGGAGGCCGCATCAGGCTGCTGAGGAACCGCTCGTTCACCGCATCGGCATAGGCGAAGTGGTTGTACGAGACCAGACCATGAATCGTCTGGTAACCAGAGCTGACGGCCACCTGCAGGCCCCCACGGAACAGACACATCAAGGTGTGGGGCAGACGCTGAAAACGGGGGGCCAGGGCGACGCGGCCGATCTCCAGGTGGTTGTCAGCCCGGGCCAGCTCGGCCTTGATGCCGGGGTAAACATGCTCCAGGTAGGACTGCGGCCCCTGGGGCAGCTGCGATGGGCTGTCCCCTTGGGCGCACTGCGGCACGAACTGCAGTCGGGCTGAGCCGGCCAGCTCGCCGCTGGTCGCTTCCACCAACAGGAAATGGTCGTAATGGGGATCCCTGCTGTCGAGGTCGTGGCTCTGCCCGGAACCGGACAGCTGCTGGCGGTAGGTGAGCTCTCGGAGGATGCCCACGGCGTCGGCATAGGGGGCGAAGCGCTCTCCGGGCAGGAGGTAAAGGTCCAGGCCTTCGGAGCTGTACAGGCGGAGGCTGGAGAGGTCGCGTTCGACCTGCTGGAGCGGAAGGGCAACCGGGCCAGGAGGGGTGGGCATGGCTCCGCTGGGTGGGTTCCCTTCCGTCGCCTTCACGATGGGTTGCGAGGTGCGGGAAGATTACCTCCACCGGCCCCTGCGACAGCCCAGACGTAGAGCCCCCCCCGATCCGTCCCATCGCCCCACCACCTTGCCCCCTGCCTTCCTCCATCGAGCCAGCCTCCGCGGATCAGTGGCGGGGGGGCTGTCCGTGCTGAGTGCGGTTGTGGCCTCCCTGCCCTCGGCAGCTCTGGCCCAGCGGCAGGCCTTCCCACTGCCCGACGGTCCGGCCGGCCAGCCCCAGCCCAGCCGCCCCGTTTCTCCGCCGCGCCCATCCCCTTCCCTTCCCGTAGCTCCCACGGTGCCTTCTCCACCTCTGGCTGTGGCGCCATCCGTCGATCCAGGCCGTGGCTTCCGCTACCGGCTTGGCCCCGGGGACCGGCTGCGCATGTCGGTGTTCATGGTGGAGGGCTATGCAGCAGAGGTGGAGGTGCTGAGCGATGGCACCATCAACCTGCCCAGGCTCGGGTCCGTGCCGGTGTGGGGGCTCACCATGGATGAGGCGCGCCGACGCATCACGGCGGGCTACGACCGCTACCTGCGCCGTCCCCTGGTTTACCTCGACCTGATCATGCCCCGCCCGGTGCGCGTGACCCTGGTAGGCGAGGTGCAGAAGCCGGGCTTCTACAGCCTTACCCAGGCGCCGAGCAGCGCCAATCTCCAGGCCGCCGGGCCCGCTGCCAGTGGTACGCAGATCCAGAGCGCCGGTTGGCCCACCCTGGTGGATGCCGTGCAACGTGCCGGGGGCATCACGGCCGTGGCCGATCTCTCCAATGTTGTGCTCCAGCGCCCCAGTGCCATCCCGGGCGGTGCAGCGGTGGAGTACCGCTTCGACTACCTGCGGGTGTTGATGGAGGGTGGTACCACCGTGAATCCGCTGCTCTACGACGGCGACATGGTCCTGGTGTCCAAGGCCGAGGGGGTTCAGTCCAACGACGTGCTGATCCGAACAGCAGCCTCCAACTTCGCTCCGGACACCATCGGTGTGACCGTGGTGGGCGAGGTGAAGGCTCCTGGCCTCCAGCGCGTGCGCTCCAACAGCCCCCTCGCTGCTGCAGTGATGTCAGCCGGCGATGTCAATCCCCTGCGTGCCAACCCTCGCGACATCCGGCTGCTGCGTCTCGAGAGCGATGGGACGGTGTCGGCCCGCACCATCGTGTTTAACCCCGCCGCTCCCCTGGATTCGCCGGCCAATCCTGCACTCCACAACGGTGACGTGGTGGTGGTTCCGCGCAATGGCTGGACCCGTGGGAACGATTTTCTTGCCCAGGCCGTTGCCCCGCTGGGCCCGCTGTTGAATGCGGCATCCCTCTTCCGGATTCTTTCGGGCAACTGACCTTCAGGCCTGAGGGCATCAGATCCCCAGCCGCTCCCAGATCATGTTCAGGTTTGCCTGGTGCAGGTCGGTCGAGAAGCACTCCTCCAGCTGCCCCGGGCTGAGGCGGGAGGTCACTTCGCTATCGGCCTCCAGGTTGGCGCGGAAGTTGCCACCGTCGGTGTTCCAGGCGGTGTGGGCGTTGCGTTGCACGATCCGGTAGGCGTCTTCGCGGTTGATGCCGCTCTCCACCAGGGCCAGCAGCACCCTCTGGCTAAACACCACGCCGCCATACACATTCAGATTCCGGACCATGTTCTCGGGATACACGCCCAGACCCTTCACCACGTCGGTCATCTCCCGCAGCATGAAGTGCAGCGTGGCCGAGCAGTCGGGCAGCATCATTCGCTCCACCGAGCTGTGGCTGATGTCGCGCTCGTGCCAGAGGGCGCAGTTTTCCAGGGCTGCCACCACGTAGCTGCGCAGCACCCGCGCCAGGCCGCTGATGCGCTCAGAGCGGATTGGGTTGCGCTTGTGGGGCATGGCTGAGCTGCCCTTCTGGCCCTTGGCGAAGTTCTCCTCCACCTCGAGCACGTCGGTGCGCTGGAGGTTGCGGATCTCGGTGGAGAAACGCTCCAGCGCCGCCCCCACCAGCGCCAGGGTCTGGATGTATTCGGCGTGGCGATCGCGGGCGATCACCTGGGTGCTGGCGGTGTCGGGTACCAGGCCGAGCCTGGCGCAGGCGATCTCCTCCACCCGCGGATCGGTGTTGGCGTAGGTGCCCATGGCACCGGAGATCTGGCCCACGCTCACCACCCGCTCCAGCCGCTCCAGCCGTTCCTGGTTGCGCTCCACCTCCGCCAGCCAGCCGGCCAGCTTGAACCCGAAGGTGATCGGTTCGCCGTGGATGGCGTGGCTGCGGCCGATCATCACCGTGCCCTTGTGCTCACGGGCCAGAACCCGGAGAGCGTCGGCCAGCTTGTCGAGCTCGGCGCGCAGCAGCCGCACCGAGGCCTTCATCT
>JBBASN010000004.1:39898-46624 GCA_040399225.1 Prochlorococcaceae cyanobacterium
GCGTCGGCCAGCTTGTCGAGCTCGGCGCGCAGCAGCCGCACCGAGGCCTTCATCTGCAGGGCCACGCCGGTGTCCAGCACATCGGAGCTGGTCATGCCCACGTGGATGTAGCGGCCGGCGTCGCCCACGTGTTCATTCACGTTGGTGAGGAAGGCGATCACGTCGTGGCGCACCTCGGCCTCGATCTCAAGGATGCGTTCCACAGAGAAACGGGCCTTTTCCTTGATTGTGGCCACCGCCTCGGCGGGCACGCGGCCCAGCTCGCAGTTGGCCTCGGTGGCGGCGATCTCCACATCCAGCCAGCTCTGGAATTTGGCCTGCTCGCTCCAGATGGCGCCCATCTCGGGCAGGGTGTAACGCTCGATCAAGGCCGCCGGGGGCTCACAGCCCCACCAATGTATGGGTCGCCGGCACCACCGCAGCGGCGCTCACCCGCGCTGCGCGCGCGACAGGGTCGCTGCGGTGGTGCCGGCGAGATGGGGGTAGATGGATTCTGGCCGGGGAGGGAAGGCGGCGGCGCTCAGGCGGCGGCGCTGGTGAGGTGCTGGTAGGCCACTTCCCATTGCACCAGGCATCCCCAGGCCTGCTGGCGTACCCAGCAGCGGCCGCCGCGGCACTGGATCAGCTGGAAGGGGGGCAGGTCGGCGGGCTGATTGCGGAGGCGCACGAAACTGCCGGGCCGCAGCAACTCCACCACAGTCCCGCGGGCTGCAGAGGGCGGGGCATGGCGGGAATCGGGCAGGGCCATGGCAGCGGGCAGGCGGGAACCGGCGTGCGATGCAGCAATCTTCCGGTGGTTGCGCTGAGGCCCCACGCTTCCTTGGACTTTGTTCCAATTGCTGTATGGAATGATCACAGCCATGGCCCGCAAGCAACGCCTCGACCTGGTGCTGGTGGAGCGGGGGCTGGCGATCAGCCGCCAGCAGGCCCAGCAGCTGATCCGGGCCGGTCGTGTCCGCAGCGGCGATCGGGTGCTGGACAAGCCAGGACTGGACGTGCTGCCTGACCTGGATCTGCAGGTGCAGCAACCCCAGCGCTATGTGTCCCGCGGAGGCGAGAAGCTGGAAGCCGCGCTGGACGCATTCCCGATTGCCATCGCCGGGCGGGTCTGCGTGGATGGGGGGATCTCCACCGGCGGTTTCACCGATTGCCTGCTGCAGCGGGGCGCTGCCCGCGTGTATGGCGTGGATGTGGGCTACGGCCAGACGGCCTGGAGCCTGCGCAGCGATGAGAGGGTGACGCTGCGGGAGCGCACCAACCTCCGCCATCTCACCGCCGCTGAGCTGTACGGCCCGGACGACCCTGTGGCAGACCTGGCGGTGGCCGATGTGTCCTTCATCTCCCTGGTGCTTGTGCTGCCCGCCCTGCTGGCGTTGTTGAAAGCCCCCCAGGACGGTGCTGAGCTCGACCTGGTGGTGCTGGTCAAGCCCCAGTTTGAGGTGGGCAAGGCGCGGGTGGGTAAGGGGGGCGTGGTCCGCGACCCTGCCGCCCACTGCGACGCGATCGCCGGGGTTGTGGCTGCTGCCCAGGCCCTGGGGCTACGGGCTTCCGGGCTGGTGGCCTCGCCGATCACCGGTCCTGCTGGCAACCACGAATATCTGCTCTGGCTGCAGGCAGCGGGCGACGCCGGTATGGCTGCAGAGGGCGATGGCAGCTCTGAGGCCAGTGCGGTCTCAGCTGAGGAGATCAGGGATCGGGTGGCCGCCACACTCAACGGCCACCCCTGAACGGCCGGCTTCAGATGGCGCCGCTGTCGCGGTCACCGGTGCGGATGCGGATCACCGAGTCGATGGTGCTCACGAAGATCTTGCCGTCACCGATCTCGCCGGTGCGGGCCGCGTCCTGGATGGCGGTCACCACGGTGTCCACCTTGTCGTCATCGACGACGATCTCCAGTTTGAGCTTCTGCAGGAATTCCACGGTGAACTCCGAGCCCCGGTAGCGCTCCACCTGGCCCTTCTGGCGGCCGAAACCGCGCACTTCGCTCACCGTCATGCCGACGATGCCCGCATTCACCAGCGCGATCTTTACGTCCTCCAGTTTGAAGGGACGAATGATGGCCTCGACTTTTTTCATGGAAGCAGCTGGGCTTGGAGGTGGTCGTGTTGGAAAGCAGTCTCGCAGGATCCCCGGCTACCCGGGAACGGGTCCATCAGACCTGAGCTGATCAGGGGTTGTCGTAGCTGTTGCTACAGGCCCCGGTCCCCCTTCATAGGATCGCCCTTCACCGCTGCCCACGCGCCAGCCCATGTCGTCGCCCCTGCCCAGCGAGGCGTTGGCCTCCCCGCCGACCGCCGCGTCAGCCGCACCCGAGCAGACGCGCACGCCCCTGTACGGCGAGCGGGAGATCGCCGAGGCCCAGTTGATCTGTTTCGACAACCCGCGGCCCGGGCGCAGCTACGAGATCGCCATCACCCTGCCGGAGTTCACCTGTCGCTGCCCCTTCTCCGGCTACCCCGACTTTGCCACGCTGCGGTTGCTCTACCAGCCGGGACCGCGGGTGATGGAGCTCAAGGCGATCAAGCTCTACGTGAACAGCTTCCGCGATCGCACGATCTCCCATGAGGAGGTGGCGAACCGCATCCTCGACGACTTCGTGGCGGCCTGCCAGCCGGTGTGGATGCAGCTCGAGGCAGATTTCAACCCCCGCGGCAACGTGCACACCGTGGTGCGGGTGAGCCATGGAGTGCGCCAGCCCTGCTGAGGGGGCCGCCGGGCCAGAGTGCCGCGGCCCTACTCCGGAGCCAGTCCGGCCAGCAGTTGGGGCAGTTCCCTTGCCAGCGCCGTGAGGTTGCGGTTGCAGAGGCCGGCCAGATGCAGCCGGCCCGGCTCGGCGATCGCCCAGAGCTGGCGGGTGGCCAGCAGGCTCAGACCGCCCCCCGCCAGGGCGATGGCGAATCCGGCGTACACCAGGGGTACCCCTGGATCCCGCTTGAGCAGGATCCCGCTGGCGGGCAGCACGCTCTCCACGCGGATGGGCAGCTCGTTCACCTCCCGGGCGGGGCCGCCGACGGCCAGGGATGTCAGCAGGATGCCATCCGGGCCGTAGATGTCCACAGGCCCCTGCTCACTGGCCAGACTCAGCAGCACCGGTTGGCTGCCATCCGGTCGGGTGGGCAGCACCAGGCCCCACACCTGCTCTCCCAGCTGGGGCAAGCTCTGCAGGGGCAACTGCAGCACCGGGCTGCGGCCGAGCTGCACCGAGATGGCCGCCAGGCCCCAGTCGGCCTGGTAGAAGGTCACCCCCCGGAAGCGCAGGGGGTGGTTGACGCTGATCTCGGCCTCGCGCAGCACCGGGCCCTCAGTGCTGTTGCTCGCCAGGATGCGCAGGGAGGAGCGGAACTGTTCAGGGCGGCCGGCGGGGTCCCGTTCCACCGCGAAGCGGTCGAGGGCGAGGGTGAGCTCACTCTGGCCGCGGCTGTCCATCAGCTCCAGGGTGCGCCCGGGTGCCAGAAACTGTTCGGCACGGCGCCCCCCCAGGGCCCCCCAGGCGGCGCCGAGCATCAGCACCACCAGCCCGGCATGCACCAACAGGGGGCCCACCCGCCCCAGCAGGCCCTTGCGGGCCGCCAGCCTCTCCTCCTGCCGCCGGATCTGCCACCCCTGCTGCCGCAGACGCTGCTCCAGGCCATCGAGGCTGGCCACCGCGTCCGCGCTGTTCACGGTTTCCGCCAGACTCAGCTTGCTCAGCTGGCGCGGGGAGCGGTAGTCGATCCAGCGCAGGGCGGCCCGCAGGGCGGGCCACTGGCGTCGCAAGCTGCACAGCAGCAGCGAGAGGGCCAGCCAGGCCAGCAGGCCCAGGAACCAGCCGCTGGAGTACACGTGGTCGAGTTGCAGGCTGAGGAGCGCATCGCCCCGCAGCAGCCCCAGCCAGGGGGTCTCGTCGTAGAGCTTGTGATAGAGCCCCTCCGCCTCCCGCTGGGGAATGGCCGTGCCGATGCCGCTGGCGATGGCGATCACCAGCAACAGGGCAATGGCCAGCCTCAGATCAGAGATCCAGGCGGCCAGTCGGCTCAGGCTCCTGCCGGCGGCGGCTTGGGGGTTAGGGGGCATCAGGGTCGGAACGGGTGGCGCCATGGCTCAGGTCCACTGCGCCAGCAGGGTGAGCAGACCGGTGGTCACCAGCACCACGCCGCTGATCGGCGGTACCCAGCGGCCGAGGCGGCGCAGGTTCAACAGACTCGGCAGGCTGGCCGCGGCAGTACCGGCCAACAACAGGGGCACCACCTGCCCGGCTCCGAAGCTGGTGAGCATCAGCATCCCCACCAGCGGTTTGCCGGTGCGGGCCATCCAGCCCAGCAGCACGGCCAGGACCGGCGTGGTGCAGGGTGTGGCAGCCAGACCGAACGCCAGGCCGGTCGCCAGGGGGGCCAGGGGTGCTGGCACCCGTTGCCGCCAGCGTTCCGGATCGGGACCGGCGGGCATCGGCAGCCTGAGCAGGCCCAGCAGGTTGAGACCCATCAGCAGGGCCAGCAGGGCCACCAGGGTGGGGATCAGCCCTGGGATCTGGCCATAGATGCGTCCGAGCACGCCGCTGAGCAGGCCGAGCAGCACCAGGGAGGCGACGATTCCCGCCGCAAAACTCACGCTTCTCTGCCAGGGGCTCGCGCCTCGTTCGGAGCCGAAACCAGCCAGATAGGCGAGGGTGACCGGCAGCAGGGACAGGGAGCAGGGCCCCAGGCTGGTGAGCAATCCGCCCAGGAACACCACGGCCAGGGTTGTGGGCCCTGGCTGGGAGAGGGATTGCTGCAACAGGCCCTCACTGGCGTGTGCCAGATCATTGAGCGCCAGTGTCCAGTTGGCCGGTATGGCCCCGAAGCCGATCATGACAGGAGGCTATCGGCTGATGCCCACGGCAGTGCGGAGCTCAGGCCGACCTGGATGGGGTGGATGTCCGCCGCCGCTGGCTTGGCGAGATGGCGGCAATCTCACCGCTCGACTCCAGGGAGCAGCGAATGAGCAGCCCGCACACCAGCAGGCTGGCCATCAGGGAATTGCCCCCGTAGCTGATCAGGGGCAGGGGCAGGCCTGTGGTGGGCATGGCACCACTGGCCACCGCAATGTTCAGGATCGATTGCCCCACCAGCAGGGTGGTGCAGCCCATGGCGATCAGCCGCTGCTGGTTGCTGCGGCAGGTCAGGGCAACCCGCAACCCCACAAAGCCGAACAGCAGCAGGAAGCCCAGCAGGACCACCGAACCGACGAAGCCGAATTCCTCGGCGAACACGGCGAAGATGAAATCGGTGCTCTGAATCGGCAGATACTGGAGTTTCTGGGTGGAGAGCCCGAAGCCCTCTCCGAAGATGCCGCCAGAGCCGATTGCCAGCAGGCTCTGCACCAATTGGTAGCCATCCCCCTGGGCGTCCTGCCAGGGGTTGAGAAAGGACACCACCCGCAGCCGCTGGTACTCGTTGATGGCAATGCTGGCGGCACCCAGCAGTCCTCCGGCGCCTGCCGCGCCAATCAACAAGGGCAGGCCCACGCCTGCCGCCAGCGCCATGAACCACAACAGCAGTCCGGTGAGGGCCGCCGTGCTCAGGTTCGGCTGTTTGAGGATCAGCAGAATGAGCATGCCGAACACCCCCAGCCAGAGCAGTTTCTGGTCGCTGCCGATCCGCCGCCAATGGGCGAACAGCGCGGCACCCTGCAACACCACAAAAGGTTTCACCAGCTCGGAAGGCTGCAGCTGCACCGGGCCGAGCACCAGCCAACGGCTGGCTCCATTCACGGTGGTGCCCAACACCAGCGTGGCGGCCACCAGCAGGCAACCCACCAGCACGCCCAGAGGTGCCAGATGCAGCCAGCGGCGCAGGCTGGTGCGAACCCCCAGCACCAGCAACCCCCAGCTCGCCACCATCCACACGAGCTGGCGCTTGAGATAAAAGGCGCCATCCCCCATTTCCCGCACGGCGACCCACCAGCTCGCTGAGGCCAGCACCAGCAGGCCGATCACGCTCCAGATCGCCACCAGCCCCAGCAACAGGCGGGCCTCCGCTGGCCACGCCTGCCAGGGCCATGCCCATCCCCGGGTGGAGCCTCCCGTGCTGGAGCGTCCAGGCCCGGCCACCGCGATCGAACGACTCAAGGGCGTGAAGAGGGATGTCTGACCCATTGAGCCGTGCCAGCCCCCTGCTTGTCGAGCCTTCCGTGAAACTGCGACGACTGGCCTGACTGACAGGTTGATTGGCCACAAAAAAACCCGGCCGATAGGCCGGGCTGTGATGGATCACCGGATCGAGGACGGTCAATTACCCACATTCACCTGGGGGCGGCCCGTGGCCAGTTCCACCTTGAGGATCTTGCCCCCCTGCTTCATGATCCGCTGCTGCTCAGCGAACCAGCTCTCGTAGGGCACCCACTTGGTGAAGAAGGTGTTCTGGAGTTCGCGCTGGGAGCGACTCTTCTCAGGGCAGGGAATGCAGGCTGTGATTTTGAACAGACGCATGGAAAGGATCCGTGGGGTGGGAGACTGGTCGGATCAGTTACCCAGACCGGAGCAGATGTAGTCGAAGTACACGGCCATTTCGCGGCCGGCGTCAGGACCCACCAGAGAAGCGGTGACTTCCTTCATGGCCTGGATCGACTGCACGGTGGCACCGATGGGCACGCCGAGGGAGTTGTAGGTCTCCTTGAGGCCGTTGAGCACCCGCTCATCGAGAATGGAGGTGTCGCCGGCCAGCATGGCGTAGGTGGCGTAGCGCAGGTAGTAGTCGAGGTCGCGGATGC
>JBBASN010000005.1:0-44390 GCA_040399225.1 Prochlorococcaceae cyanobacterium
AGGTGAAGACCCTGGAGGCCCAGCAGTTCTCCACCACCACCAAGCTGCGCGGTGAGGTGAGCTTCATCCTCGGCGGCAGCCCCGACTTCGACAGCCCCGGTCCTGGCATTGCTCGCCCGAACCAGACGGCCTTCAACTACGACGCCCGCCTGAGCTTCGACACCAGCTTCAGCGGCAAGGACCTGCTGCGCACCCGCCTGCGCGCTGGCAACTTCAGCTCTCTGCCCTTCGGCAGCAGCAGCCAGGTGTTCAAGCTGGACAAGGCTGAGAGCACCGACGACGCAGTGGTGATCGACCGCCTCTTCTACCGCTTCCCGGTGGCCAATGGCTTCAACCTCACCGTGGGCGCCCTGGCGCGGAACACGGAGATGCTCTCCTTCATCCCCAGCGCCTACAAGTCGGACATCCTCGACTTCTTCCAGCTCGCCGGCGCCTCCGGCACCTACAACAAGGCCACCGGTGCCGCCGTGGGTCTGAGCTGGCGTCAGCAGGTGGAGAAGGGCAGCCCCTACATCACCTTTGATGCCAACTACGTGGCCAGCAATGGCTTCGCCGACTCCACCATCGGTGTGTTCAACTCCGAGAGCGGCATCAACGCCCTGGCCCAGCTGGGCGTCCGTGGCAGCAACTGGGGTGCCGCTGTGGCTTACCGCTACGGCTCCGAGGGTTCCCGCATCCGCGTGCCCAACTTCAGCCCCAGCACGCTGGAGAGCGGCCAGGACGGCAACAGCTTCTCGATCGCCGGCTACTGGTCGCCGATCGATGCCGGCTGGGCTCCCTCAATCAGCGTCGGCTACGGTTACAACGCCGTGAGCAATGGCCCTGTCTTCGACTCCCAGTCGTGGATGGTGGGCCTGCAGTGGAGCGACGTGTTCTATGAGGGCAACGCCGCCGGCGTGGCCTTCGGTATGCCGCCCTTCAACAGCGGCAACGACAGCGAGAGCTGGATGCTGGAAGTGTTCTACAAGTTCCAGGCCACCGACAACATCTCGGTTACCCCTGCGTTCTTCTACAACAGCGACTACCGCAACAACAGCGGCTTCGGCACCTGGGGCGGCGTGATCCAGACCACCTTCCGGTTCTGATCCAGATCCCAGCAATTCACTCACTCACACGCTTTCAGCCCCCTGCATGCAGGGGGCTTTTTTTATGCGCAGTTGAACATTCAAAACCAATCTTGACCAGCCCTTAACGCAGGCATAACGACCGCCCCAGTTGCTGGTTGCTAGATCCATAGCGATCCCCAACGGTTCATCCATGACCTTCCCCAAGAAGGCCCTGATCATTTCCGGTATCTCCCTGGCCGGCGCCGGCCTGATCGCCCCGGTGCTGGCCCAGGCCACCATCAGTGGAGCCGGCGCCTCCTTCCCGGCCCCCTTCTACCAGCGCGCCTTCTCCACCGCCAAGGGCGTGAAGGTGAACTATCAATCCGTGGGCTCCGGCGCCGGCGTGCGCCAGTTCATTGCCGGTTCCTTGGACTTCGGCGCCACCGACGAGCCGATCAAGCGCGATGAGGCGGCCAAGGTGAGCCGCGGCGTGATCCAGTTCCCTGCCGTGGGCGGCACCATCGCCATCGCCTTCAACAAGGCCGACTGCGCCAGCCTCAAGCTCACCCAGAAGCAAGCCGTGGACATCTTCCTCGGCAAGATCAAAACCTGGGAGCAGCTGAAGTGCGGCAAGGGCCCGATCACGGTGGCCCACCGCTCCGATGGCAGCGGCACCACCTTCGCCTTCACCAACTCCCTGAGCGCCTTCTCGCCCGAGTGGAAGAGCAGGGTGGGTGAAGGCAAGGCGGTGAAGTGGCCCGTGGGCGTTGGCGGCAAGGGCAACGAGGGCGTGGCCGGTGTGATCCAGAACACCCCCGGCGCGATCGGCTACCTCAACCAGGCCTTCGTGAAGGGCAACATCAAGGCCGCCGCCCTGCAGAACAAGGCCGGCAAGTTCGTGATGCCCAACCTCAAAGGTGGCGCTGCCGCGTTGAACAACATCAAGCTCGACGGCAACCTGGCCGGTGAGGACCCCAATCCCGCCGGTGCCGACAGCTACCCCATCTCCACCCTCACCTGGATCCTCGCCTACCAGCGCGGCAACGGCGCCAAGGCGCCCGCCGTCCAGGCCGCGATGAACCACCTGCTGAGCCCCGCCGCCCAGAACCTGGCCGACGACCTGGGCTATGTGCCCCTGCGCGGCGCCATCCTCAAGCAGTCCCAGGCCGCTGTGAAGAAGATCGGCAAGTGATTCAGCCGCGAGCGGCTTGCAGCGAGGGGGGCTTCGGCCCCCCTTTTTGATGCTTAACCTCAACTTAGAACTGTGCTAACCCTGCCCCATTAATTGTGGGGCGCAGCCATCCGTGCCCCATGCAACGCCCAACCCTCCTTGCCCCAGCCGCGGTGATCGCCGCTGGACTGCTGCTGTCCTCCTGCGGCGGCGGCGGCGGGGGCGGTAAGCGGCTCCCCACCATCAGCGGCGCCGGCGCCTCCTTCCCCGCTGCCGCCTACCAGCGCTGGGGCCAGGAGTACGCAGCCGAGACAGGCAACCAGGTGAATTACCAGTCGGTGGGTTCAGGCGCCGGGGTGCGCCAGTTCCTGGCCGGTTCGGTGGACTTCGGCGCCACCGACGAAGCCCTTTCGTCCGAGGATTTCAACAAGGGAGCAGCGGGTGAGCGGGGTGCGGTGCAGATCCCGATGCTGGGGGGCACCGTGCCGGTGGCCTACAACAACGCCAACTGCCCCGATCTCAAGCTCACCCAGGTCCAGGTGGCCGGCATCTTCCTGGGCAAGATCACCAACTGGAAGGATCTGGGCTGCCCCGATGGCGCGATCACAGTGGCCCACCGCTCCGATGGCAGCGGCACCACCTACGCCTTCACCAACTCCCTGGCCTGCTTCTCCGAGGAGTGGAAGAGCAAGGTGGGCGTGGGCAAGGCGGTGAACTGGCCGGTGGGCGTGGGCGGCAAGGGCAATGAGGGCGTGGCCGGCGTGCTGAGCAACACCCCGGGCTCGATCGGCTATGTGAACCAGGCCTTCGTGCGCGGCCCCCTCAAGGCAGCCGCCCTGCAGAACAAGGCTGGCAACTTCGTGATGGCCGACGCCAAGAGCGGCGCCGCCGCCCTCAACGGGGTGGTGCTGGACGAGCGCCTGGGCGGTGAGGACTGCAACCCGGCCGGTGCCGACAGCTTCCCGATCGTTGCCTTCACCTGGATCCTGGCCTACCAGGGCGGGCAGGGGGCCGAAAAGGCCGAGGCCATGCGCACCTTCCTCACCTGGGCCCTGCAGGACGGCCCCCAGGCCACCGCCGCCGAGCTGGGCTTCGTGCCCATCAAGGGCGATGTGCTCCAGCGCGCCCTGGCCGAGATCGAGAAGATCAAGGAGTGATCAGCTGGGGCGGGACCTGGCCAGGCCATAGCCCAGCTGCACCAGGGCCAGCCCCCCCAGCACACTCACGGCCAGCACCAGGAACGCCTCCAGGGGCTGGCCGTGATCCAGGCGACGCACCAGCTCCAGCATCCAGCTGGAGAAGGTGGTGAGCGATCCGCAGAAACCGATGCCGCCCCAGAGGTAGAGCCTGGCCCGCTGCGGCGGCTGGGCCAGCAGCATGCCGATCAGCAGGCAGCCGATCAGGTTGGCCAGCAGGTCGGCGCCGGAGAGGGCGCGCAGGCCGGGGCTGGTGGCGGAGGCGGCCACCAGCTCCAGCTGCCAGCGCAGCAGAGCCCCGGGGATGGCGCCGCCGGCCACCAGGGCCAGGTCGCGCAACTCACGGCGGAGATGGGGGTTCATGGCGCCATCCCCACGAGCAGTCCCACTTTGAGGGCCAGCAGGCCTGCCAGCAGCGACCCAACCAGCAGCAGGGCGGCCTCACCCCAGTGCCCCTGGCGCAGCTCGGTGTGCACCTCGGCAATGAAGCTGGAGAAGGTGCTGAAGCTGCCGAAAAAGCCCGTGCCCAGCAGCAGCAGCAGCCGTTGGGCCGCCACGCCGCAGCTCTGCTCCAGGCCCACCACCAGGCCCAGGGCGAAGGCGGCGATCACGTTCACCCCGAACGTGCCCCAGTGCTTGCGCGGCAGCATCGGCTCCAGGTGATTCACCACCCGGAAGCGCAGCCAGGCGCCGGGCACGGCACCGATGGCCACCAGCAGGGCGGCGGAGGGTTCAGCCATGGCAGCCATCGCCCCCCTCAGCCCATTGCCTGCCTGAGGGCAACGAGCCCGAAGGCCAGGAACAGGCCGCCGCTGAGCCGGTAGAGCAGCCGCTCATTGATGCGCTGGCCGATCCACTTGCCGGCGCCCACCGCCACGCCGGTGACCGCGGCATGGCCGGCCAGGGTGCCCGCCAGCAGGCCGGCGAAGGTGAAGCCGGGGGCGGCGGCCAGCACGATCGTGGCCAGCTGGGTGCGGTCCCCCAGTTCGGCGATGAACACCAGGGTGAAGGCCTCCCAGATCACGGCCCAGGGGCGGATGATCGGGCCCCGGCTCTCGGCCTCGGTGATCGCCTGCTGGGCCTCCCGTTCCTCGTCGTCGGTGTCGGCGCCCAGGCGCTGGGCATCCACCAGCAGCTTGAGCCCGAACAGGCTGAACAGGGCGGCCGCAAGCCAGGGCAGCAGTCTGGCGGGCAGGAGTTCCCGCAGGCCGTAGCCCACCACCAGGGAGATCAGGGTCACCGCCGCCAGGGCCGCGAAGGCACCAAGGAACACATGGCGGCCCCGGTGGCGCGTGGCCAGGATCAGGGCCATGAAGAAGGTTTTGTCGCCCAGCTCCGCCAGGGTGATGGCGGTGAAGCTGGCGCCGAAGGCCGCCAGGCCAGGATTGGTAGCGAGGGGGATTGGCATCGGTCGGGGGTCCGTCCCAGGCTTGTACCCCAGGCGCAGACCTGCTGCCAACTGTTGCAGTCGGCCGAACCCCAACCAAGCCTTAACCAGCAAATCCGCTTGATTGTTCAGGCTGGGGGGGTTCAATTCGTTTGCCGCCGGCACCCATGGCTGCCCAGCGTTCCGCTGTTCTGGCTCCTCTTCTCCCGGCCCTGGCCGCCCTGCTGGCGTCCTGTGCTGCCGATGCACCCCAAGGCGCCGCCCCGATCAGCATCAGCGGCTCCAGCACCGTGTTCCCGATCATCGAGCGGGCGGTGGATGGCTACCGCAAAACCGAGCGGGGCCGGGATGTGCAGGTGGAACTCAGCGAGGTGGGCACCAGCGGCGGCCTGCGCCAGTTCTGCGCCGGCGAGATCCCGATCGCCAACGCCTCCCGGCCGATCAGCAGCAAGGAGCTCAAGGCCTGCGCCGAGAACGGCATCACCTTCATCGAGCTGCCCCTGGCCTTCGATGCCCTCACCGTGGTGGTGAACAGCGGCAACAGCTGGGCCTCGGAGATCAGCACCGCCGAACTGGCACGCACCTGGAGCAAGGACGCCCAGGGCAAGGTGAAGACATGGAAGCAGATCAACCCTGCCTGGCCCGACCGCCCCCTGCGCCTGTGCGCACCGGGCAGCGATTCGGGCACCTTCGACTACTTCAACGAGGCGATCAACGGCGACAAGACCAACGCCCGCACCGACGTGGAGAGCAGCGAGGACGACAACGTGCTGGTGGCCTGCGCGGCCGGCGACGCCAACGCCATGGCCTACTTCGGCTTCGCCTACTACCAGGCCAATGCCGAGCGGCTGAAGGCTCTGGCGATTGCACCGGAAGGGGGCCAGCCCGTGCTGCCCTCAGTGGAGAACGCCCAGAACGGCAGCTACAAGCCCCTGTCGCGGCCGCTGTTCGTGTATGTGAACGACAAGCAGATGCGCGCCAACGACGAGATCCGCAGCTTCGTGGGCTTCACCGTGGGCAATGGCCTCAAGCTGGTGGAACAGGCGGGCTACATCCCCCTGCCGGCCGACACCTACCGGCTGGTGGAATCCAAGCTGTATCGCCACATCCTGGGCACCTCCTTCGGCGGTGACCTGCCGGTGGGCCTCAGCATCGGCGAGGCCCTACGCACCAGCTTCGACGCAACCCGAAAGCCGGAATTCCGCTAGGCAGGGCCTAGGTGGCGGGGGCCAGCTGCCGGGGCGGCTGGGGCAGCCGCAGGCTCACCAGGGCCGCCAAACCCACCATCAGGGCCGAGGCCCACAGGCAGGCCTGGATCCCGCCCACCAGGAACAGGGCACCGGAGAGCAGGGTGCCCACCAGGCGGCCGGCGGCGTTGGCCATGTAATAGAAGCCCACATTCAGGCTCACATCCTCGGCCTCCGTGTAGGCCAGGATCATGTAGCTGTGGATCGAGGAATTCATGGCGAACACCACCCCGAACACCGCCAGGCCCACCACCACCGTGAGGGCGGGGTTGCCCACCTCGCGCCAGAGGGTGATCGCCATCAGGGCGGGGATGGCCGTGAGCAGGGAAGCCCAGAACTGCACGGCACTGGGACCCGGCGGCCGGCTCTGACCCCAGGCGCGGCGCAGGCTCGGCGCCGTGCCCTGCACGATGCCGTAGCCGATCACCCACAGGCCCATGAAGCCGCCCACCTCCCAGAAGCGCCAGCCCAGGGTGGCCTGCAGGAATACGGGCAGGGCCACCACGAACCACACATCGCGGGCGCCGAACAGGAAAAAGCGGGCCATCGAGAGCACGTTGATGCCCTCGCTCTTGGAAAACAGGGCCTTGAAGGCGGGCTTGCTCTTCATCCGGCCGATGTCGCGCGGCAGCAGCAGGGTGAGCAGGAAGGCCAGGGCCAGCCACACCGCCATCACGATCACCGCCTTGTTGAAGCCCACCGCATAGAGCAGCAGGCCGCCCACAAAGAAACCGAGACCCTTGAGGCCGTTCTTGGCGCCGGTGAGGATGGCCACCCAGCGGAACAGCTGCTGCTCGCCCTTGGCCTGGTCGTCCGGGGTTTCCGGCACCACCACGCGGATGGCGCTTTTGGCGCTCATCTTCTCCAGATCCTTGGCGATGCCGCTGATCGCCTGGGCCACCATCACCCAGGCCACCGACAGCGCCTTGGGCCAGGTGTCGGCCACCGGCACCAGCAGCAACAGGGCAGCGATCTGCATCAGGGTGCCGATCCAGAGGGTGAGCTTCAGGCCGAAGCGGGCCCCCAGCCAGCCGCCGTAGAGGTTGGTGAGAATGCCGAAGAACTCATAGAAGATGAACAGGAAGGCAATCTGCAGGGTGGTGTAACCCAACTGGAAGAAGTGGAACACCACGAGCATGCGCAGCGCCCCATCGGTGAGCGTGAACGCCCAGTTGTTGGCGGTGATGATCGCGTACTGCTGCAGGGGAGACAGTGTGCGCATCACTTCTCCTCCAGGGCGGCCACGTGGCAGGCCAGATCGGCCATGCGGCAGCTGTAGCCCCACTCGTTGTCGTACCAGGCGAACACCTTGAGCTGGGTGCCGTTCACCACCATGGTGGAGAGGGCATCCACGATCGAACTGCGGCTGTCGTTGAGATAGTCCACCGACACCAGCGGCCGGGTTTCCACGCCCAGGATTCCCTGCAGCGGCCCCGCGGCCGCGGCGCTGAAGGCAGCATTCACCTCTTCAACGCTGACGCTGCGCTCCAGCTCGAACACCGCATCGGTGAGCGAGGCGTTGAGCAGGGGCACGCGCACGGCGTGGCCATTGAGCTTGCCCAGCAGCTCGGGAAAGATCATGCCGATCGCCTTGGCCGAGCCGGTGGTGGTGGGGATCAGGCTCTGCAGGCAGGAGCGGGAGCGGCGCAGGTCGCTCTTGAAGCTGTCGACCACCACCTGGGTGTTGGTCACATCGTGCAGGGTGGTGATGGCGCCGTGGCGGATGCCGAAGTTCTCGTGCACCACCTTCACCACCGGCGCCAGGCAGTTGGTGGTGCAGGAGGCGGCGGTGATCACCCGGTGGCGGGCTGGGTCGTAGAGGTTGTGGTTGATGCCGAACACGATGTTGAGCACGTCTTCGCCAGCCACGGAGCCCTTCACCGGGCAGGCCACGATCACACGCTCCACGCCCAGCTCGTCGATGTAGGGGGCGAGGGCCTCGGGCGTCTTGATCTTGCCGCTGCACTCCAGCACCAGCTCCACGCCGGCCTCGCCCCAGGGCACGGCAGCCGGATCGCCGGCCTGGCTATAGCCCACCGCCTGCGACTCCACCAGCAGCCCGCTGGCGCTGGCGCCCACGGGCTTGCACCAGCGGCCGTGCACCGAGTCGAATTCGAGCAGGTGGGCCGCCGTGGCGGCATCGCCGGCTTTGTCGTTGACGTGCACCAGCTCGATGCCGGGCCGGCCCCACAGGGCGCGGAACACCAGCCGACCGATGCGGCCGAAGCCGTTGATGCCCACTCTCATGCCAAGGGAAGCAGCTGCCTCCACTTTCCATCAAGCCAAGTTGATGGATCTTATGGCGGGGTTAAGGGTGGTGGATCCCCGAGACGCCGGCGTCCCCCCGTTGGCGAAACTGCTGACTTCGACTACAGCGATGCCCACTTGTTGTTCGCCGCAAAGCTGAGCGACTGCCGGCTCTCTACCCAGGATCGCCACCTGGCAGACCATGCCGCCGAGCAAGGGCTGTCCTGGGCGTGGGAACGGCCGGGTTGCGGAGGGCTCGATGGGCACACGGCATAGGCGCCATGGCGGCTGACGGTGCAGTTGCCCTGGCAGAACGCAGCCGCTTGATCTCATCTGCAGGAATCCAACATGGGATGTGGAACTGGATTTGAGCAATGTTGTTGGCGACTAACGCCAAGATCAGAAGCGGAGAGCTGCAATTGAAATGAAGGCAACCACCGAACCCATCTTCTGTATCTTGATGCTATGCAGCTAGTCATAGCATTATATTCTTTCGATCTTCCGAGTAGACCAATTAAGGTAAGGCCCGCTGTAGCCGCTTGCCTTTAGGATAATCCTGTCAACAAAGTGTAACAGCCAAAACCACTCTTTTGTTGGCGAGTCAAATGGAAGGATACTGTCTTTGCCTTGATTACTCGCTTTCTCACAATAAAAACGTCCTTCATGAACAAGCATATTTCTAGAAGCCACAAATCGTTTAAGATCATCATCACAATAGTCTAGGTCTAAGGCAGCCAGCAGCTCTCGTAGTTGATCCTTAAATGTGGTGCGATTAAGGCCACCAAGATTCGAGTAGATAATCGATCTCTGCGTTGATGTAGTCTTGTTCTTGATTGCACCTCGCACTGCGTCCTTAATTAATTTACACAAATGGTCATATTCGATTTCTGGAATACCCAGCGGACTGATGTCTCGGTCTAATTGAAACTCAGCCTTAAGCATCTCAACTGCAATTACAAGCTTAAGTGCTCTTGGCTGTAGATAATCACCTTCTGCTTTAGCATCAAGATACGTGTCAATGACAGATTGGGGAAGAAAAACTAGTTTGTTTTTGCTAAATCGACCTTTGTTTCCAACTACTTCAAGAAAGTTCTCGAGAAGCTTACTGCCTCCTCTTAAATCAATAAGAGGTAGAGGGACGTATCCCTTGGTGACGTGCAGTCCATAATGACTTCGAGCAATCCAATCATTCGACGAAATCCAGTCCGTTTGTGTAATCCACTGAACCTTGGTTCCAACTGCTATAGAAAGGAAGTAGCAAACTTCATTTACTAACTCAATGTCGGAATTTAATGAACTACTTGCTTCTAATTCGAGATCTGCTGTTGGTAGAACATCGCGTGTGGCACTCAGTCGCTTAAGGTTCATTAAACTTTCATCAATTCCTTTTATGGCAATACGCCTCCCGAAAAAAAGGAATGAAAGACTGTGGCTTATGCCAGCTAGATTAACAAGAATAAATGTGCGTCTAGAACATGAGAGTTCAGAAGATCGTGAAACTCTTAGGTTGGCCTTAAGCGCTAGGCATGTCCCTTTAACCGGCCTTGTAGTGGGCAGATATGAGGTCTCATAGATATTGAGTAGAGTCTCGAAATCTAGCCCATCATGAGTAAGTCCAGAAAATGAACTAGTTTCGCTTTCGCCGATGACAACATCCCATAAAACCTCTTCACTTTCACAGAGAAGAATAACTTTGCCATTTTCAGACTGTGAAGCTACAAATCTGCATTTAACTTGTTGCTCCGTTGAAAGAGTTAAGATGCCTTTTCCTCTGTAGGTCTCTAAAGGGACTCCGTAGTGATTGAGATCGCCTTCAGTAAACATGCTGCAAAGTAACCTTTCTGTGTATGTGTATAACGCTGGCCATCACCTGCCCGCGGAGAGCCGATGGTTCGGGATCTCTTTCGGTTCAAGAATCTGCAGGGGGCGGGTCAGGTGCATGGCCGGGTTGGAAAGTGCTCTTTGCCCTCAGCGGAAACCGTTCAGGATGGCGGATAGTGTCTACTGATAAGTCGACATCAATATCTGGCCAATACAAATGCTCAGGGGTCGGCCTCAAAACATTGAGAATCTGCAGGATCGTTGCCGATTTAAACCAGGGAAACTCTGAATACGGAAGAGCCAGCTCTTCGTCATCAACGAGAATCCAGACGCAGTGTCCAGAAACATTGGTGACCTCAGCCATTAAAGTGGTTGTTCCAGGCATCGATGATCTCCTGTTGGCGAGCCGTAGCCAAGCGTTCTGCTTCTTTCACCCTGGATGAGCTTAGCCCGATATTGCGAGCCAGCTCAACGGTGGGGCTGAGCCAGAACTTCGCCTCACCATCAGGATGACTGACATGGACGTGGGGGCGACTTTCCTCGCGAGAAAAGAAGAAGAAACGAAATTCGCCTTCCTTGAAGACGGTTGGGGACAACTCACTTTCTCAATCTGCCTCTCAGCATAGCCACGGCGGCAAGAGCTGTTCGCATCTTTCCAACGCTGAATGGGCGGGTCCGGTATGCGCTGCGGGCTCCCCTGCCTTGTCAGTATAAGACTCCTGATCTTCACGAGCCAACTTCTTCAGATCCATTTCAGCGTCTTGGATCTCCACGGATCGCTCTGGCTGCGCGCAGTTCATAGGTGGGTCCGGTATCCGGATGACCATCTGGATGGATAGAGGCAACCAGGCAGTGGCTGTCCATGCTGAGTTGAACCTGTCTGAACGTGTCTTCTTCGGCATCATCGATTGTTCAAACTGGGCGGCCAGCTGGCGGAGTGCGCTCGAAACCAGCTGCGCCGGATCCATGGATCAATCGGAGCCGCGCATCAAGCAGCTGCATCCCTGCTCCGGGATTTCAGGCCTGTGGCACTGGTCACACTCCCAGGACCGGAGGAGTACCGCCATAGCGGCAGACGTGTCTCCGCTGGGCTGAGGCCGTATCAGATGCAGGGAATGTATGCCCAGATCTCCTCCAGCTCCAGGCGTAGGCCCGGCAGCGCGTCGCCGCCCTCCAGCACCTCCGCCGATTCGATGTGCTGGGGTTCCCCACCCGGCAGCCAGAGTTCCACGGTCCGCTGCTCGGGGAACAGCAGCCAGCCCAGCTGGGCACCGTTGGCCAGGTAAGCGGCCAGCTTGCGGCGCAGGGCCTCAGATCCCCAGGCCCCCCCATCCGAGGGGCTCACCAGTTCCACCACCAACTCGGGACAGAGGGGCGGAAGCCGGTGGAGCTGTCGAACACTTCCCAGCCGCCCTGACGATCTGCCCATGTCTGCAGACGGGTGAGCAGGCGGGTGTTTCGGCGACTCGTGTCGCCTCCGGTGGGGGTCATGGAGATCAGCTGGCCATCGGCCGCCAGTTCAAGCACTGCTTCTGGGTTGGCCTCGCACACCAGGGCGAACTGCTCCGGCGTGAATCGCAGCGTGGGCGGCAGCAAAAGAGCGGCCACAGGCCCATGGGGCGGAGTGTGGGCCTGGCCCTCGATGAGGGAGGAGGCGATGGTCATCTCCCCGCCAGCGGCGGGTTTTAAATCGAGGCAGAACAGAGGAATCGGCTCAACTGCCAACCGAGGCACGCCAGTTCACACCAACTAGATTTGATCAATTGCCCTGCGTCGCCCGTGCCCCTCGCCCCCGCACCCTCGCCTCCGGCACTCGATCCAGACCAGGCCCGCCTGCTGCTCAAGGCCCTGGCCGATCCGATCCGCCTGCAGGTGATCGAGGCCCTGGGCGGCGGCGAGCGCTGTGTGTGCGAGCTCACCGAGGAGCTGGCCCTGGCCCAGTCGAAGCTGTCGTTTCACCTCAAGGTGCTCCGGGAGGCGGGCCTGCTGGCCGATCGCCAGAGCGGCCGCTGGGTGTATTACCGGCTGCAGCCCGAGGCCCTCGAACGCCTGCGGGGCTGGCTGGCGCAGCTGGCCGCGGGCTGCACCACCCCCGCCCACCCCTGCTGCTGAGCCCTACCCCAGAACCCGAACCCGAATGGGAATCTTTGAGCGCTTTCTGAGCCTGTGGGTGGGGCTGGCGATCGTGGCCGGTGTGGCCCTGGGGGCCCTGTTTCCCGGTGCGGCGGCCGCGATCGAGGCCCTGCAGGTGGCCCGCATCAACCTGCCGATCGCCCTGCTGATCTGGGGGATGATCTACCCGATGATGCTGGCGGTGGACTTCGGCTCGATCACCGCCAGCCCCCAGGCAATCCTGCGCCGCCAGCCCAAAGGGCTGATCGTCACCGTGGTGGTGAACTGGCTGATCAAGCCGCTCACGATGACGGCCATCGCCTGGCTGTTCATCCGCGGCCTGTTCGCCGCCTGGATTCCGGCGGAACTCGGCGACCAGTACATCGCCGGCATGATCCTGCTGGGGGTGGCCCCCTGCACGGCCATGGTGTTCGTATGGAGCCGCCTCAGCGCCGGCGACCCCAACTACACCCTGGTGCAGGTGGCGGTGAACGACCTGATCATGGTGTTCGCCTTCGCGCCGATCGCCGCCCTGCTGCTGGGGGTGAGCGATGTGCTGGTGCCCTGGGACACCCTGGTGACGGCGGTGGGCCTGTTCGTGGTGGTGCCCCTGGCGGCCGGCTGGCTCACCCGAGCGCTGCTGCGCAGCCCGGGCCGGATCGAGCGCCTGGAGGCGCGGCTCAAGCCGCTGGCGATCGTGAGCCTGATCGCCACCGTGCTGCTGCTGTTCCTGGTGCAGGCCGGCGCGATCCTGGCCAACCCTGTGGCCATCGTGCTGATCGCCATCCCGCTGATCGTTCAGACCTACCTGATCTTCTGGATCACGGCCCAGTGGATGCGGCTCTGGCGCCAGCCCCATGCGATCGCCGCCCCCGGCGCCATGATCGGCGCCTCCAACTTCTTCGAGCTGGCGGTGGCGGTGGCCATCAGCCTGTTTGGCCTCAATTCCGGCGCCGCCCTGGCCACAGTGGTGGGAGTGCTGGTGGAGGTGCCGGTGATGTTGTCGCTGGTGGCGATCGCCAATCGCAACCGGCGGCTGTTCCCCCTCGCCTCGCGCGCTTGAACCGATCGGTCTCAAGGCCTGACCACAGCACTGCGCAGTGAAGCCGTGTTGCCGCTCAGCAACAGATCGCCGCTACGCACCCCCTGCAGGATCTCCACTCGCTCAGCCGACTGCCGTCCAACCACCACCGGCACGGCCTCCACAGCGCCGCGTTGATAGCGGAACACCACCGCTGCACCATTCACCAGCTGAATGGCATCGGCCGGCACGGAGTAGCGCTGCTGGGCGGATGGCACCTGGATGAAGGCCGTCACCGCAGTGCCTGGCTGAGGCATCGGCCCATCCACCGTCTGGGCACGCACAACGGTGACCCGATTGCCGGTGCCGCTGTCGGGAGCCACCGCCACGACGCTGGCGCGCAGATCCCGCGCTCCTGCTTTCACCCGCAGCAGCTGGCCGCTCACCAGGTTGGCGGCCAGCACCGGCGACACCAGGAAGCGCAGTTCGCTGCCCCGCGCATCGCTGATCTGCGCTATCTCGTCTCCGGCTTGGAGCACCGCGCCGGGAGAGGTCTTCACGGCGGCGACCTGGCCGCTGATGGGGCTCCGGATCAGCAGGCGTCCCATCCCATCGGGGCGTCCGATCGCCGCGGCCTTGGCTGTCGCTGCCTGCGCGGCTGCCCCTGCCGTCACGCTGGCGATGCGACGGATCTCCAGCTCCTGAGCCGACAGTGCTCCTTGGCGAGCCATCGGCAGGGCCAGCCGGTATTGGTAGGCCAGCGATTGCGCCGTGGCCTGGGCCGCCTCCGCATCGGCCCGCACCACCGCCGCATCGCCACTCTGCACTTCAGCGATTGGCTCGTCGGCACGCACGGTTGTGCCTGGTGCCACCAACAGGCGCAGAACGCGGCCCGCCACAGGCATGCCCACGCTCGAGCTTGCGCCCACGGCCGCTTCCACAAAGCCGGAGATCGGGCGTTCCGTGCCCGTGCTCACCTCGGGGCGCACGACGGTGAGGCCAGACCGCTGCCGTTGTTCCTCGCTGAGGGCGATGGTGTCAGCCGGTTCAGCAACGTCTGCGGACGATCCCGTGGGCGGTTCGGCAGGCCCGCTGCTGTGGCGGCCCAGACCGATCCCCAGCAGCAGCGATCCGGCGATGGCCAGGGGAACCAGTACGCGGGGCTGGCGCAGGGGTTCCGTGATCCGCTTGAGGCTCGGGTTCATGGCTGGGAGGGAGCGGGAGCAGGAGACGGGGCACTGGCAGGGGGCAGGAGCCAAGGGCCAAAGCGGGCATAGAGCGCTGGCAGCACCAGCAGGGTCAGCGCCGTGGAGGTGATCAGGCCGCCGAGCACCACCACCGCCAGGGGCTGAAGGATTTCGTTGCCGGCCCCGAACGCCAGTGCCAACGGCAAGGCGCCCAGCGCCGAGGAGAGCGCGGTCATCAAGATCGCGTTCAGGCGCTCGAGGCTGCCTGCGCGGATCACTTCACCCAGGGGCTGGCCGGCGCCGTGGCGGCGGTTGTAGTTGTCCACCAGCAGCAGGCCGTTGCGCACGGCGATACCGAACAGTGTGATGAAGCCGATCAGCGAGGCGATCGAGAGCACGCCGCCGGTGAGCAACACCGCCAGCACTCCCCCGATCAGGGCCAGGGGCAGGTTGAGCATGATCGCCACGGTGGCCGGCAGCGACTTCACCGAGGCCACCATCAGCACGCTGATTACCGCAGCGGCCACCAGGCTGTAGAAGATGAGATTGCCGGTGGCCCGTTCCTCCGATTCGAACTGCCCGCCGTAGCGAATCGTGTATCCCTGGGGCAGCGGCACGTCCCGGGCGATCGCGCGCTGAATGTCCTTCACGACCGTGCCGAGGGGCCGGCCGCTGACGTTGGCGGACACCACGATCAAACGGGACACGTCTTCCCGGTTCACGACATTGGAACCCAGGCCTTCCTCGATCCAGGCGACGCTTCCCAGCGGCACCGTCATGCCATTGGTGAAGGCCACTGGCACCGAGCGGATCGCCTCGAGGTTCTGGCGGGCGTTCTCCTGCAGCTGCACCAGCACATCGCTGCGCACGCCGCTTTCCACCACGTGGCCCACCACCTTGCCATTGAGGGCGATTTCCACTGCCTGCGACAGCTCCTCCACCGTCAGGCCCAGGGCTGCCGCGAGGGGCCGGTCGAAATGGATCTGCACCTGGGGAATGGGCAGCTGGGGCTCCAGCTGGAGATCAACCACTCCTTCGATCGGCTTGATCGCCTTCTCCACGGCCTCGCCGATCCGGCGCAGCTCGCCCAGATCGGTGCCATGGATCTTGATGGCGATGGCGCTGCGCACACCGGAGAGCACCTCATCCATGCGGTGCGAGATGAAGCCACCGATGTTGGGGGCCACGCCGGGCAGCCGCAGAAAGGCCTGGCGCAGTTCGGCAATGGCCGCGGGCCGATTGGCCATCGCCTGGTCGCTCAGCTCCACATCCACGTGGGCCAGGTTCACGCCGGCCCCGTCGGCATCGCCGGGAGCGCGGCCCGTGCGCACCTGCACCCAGTCGAACAGCGGGTTGTTCTGCAGCGAACGGGTGAGGGCCAGGCCAGCCCGGTTGGTCATCTCCAGCGACACCCCCGGGTAGAGCACCATCGAATTCACCAGTGATTTCTCCCGGAATTCCGGCAGGAACACCCGCCCCAACGCCGGCAGGATCAAGGTGGTGGCCACCACCAGGGCCAGGGCGATGGCCAGCACCCGGCGCGGTGAGCGCAGCGCCAGATCGAGGACCGGCCGGTAGAGCCGCTCGGCCTGCGTGGCCAGCCAGGTGTTCTCTTCCGGCAGCTGAACCGGTGCCAGCAGGATCGCGCAAAGGGCCGGTGAAAGCGTCACCGCTACCAACGTTGAGGCCGCGATCGAAAACAGGTAGGCCAGGCCCATCGGCGCAAAGATGCGCCCTTCCACGCCGGTGAGCGAGAAGATCGGCGCAAACACCACCACGATGATCACGGTGGAGAAGATCACAGGTTGGCGCACCTCCACCGAGGTGTCGAACACCACCTGCAGGGGTGATGTGGGAGTGCTGCTCGCCTGGTTGCTGCGCAGGCCCCGGTAGCAGTTCTCCATGTCCACGATCGAGTCGTCGACCACCGAGCCGATCGCCACCACCAGCCCGCCCAGGGTCATCGTGTTGATCCCCAGGCCCAGGCTCTTCATCAGCATCAGGCCGATCAGCAGCGAGAGCGGAATGGCGCTGAGGCTGATCGCTGCGGCGCGCCAGTTCATCAGAAACAGCACGATCACCACCGACACAATCACCACCCCCTGCAGCAGCGATTCGCTCACATTGCGGATGGCGCTGTCGATGAAGTTGCTCTGGCGGAAGGTCTGCTGGATCTGCACATCCGCCGGCAGGGTGCGGTTGAGTTCGGCCAGGCGCTGCTCCACCGCCCGGGTCACCGTGGGGGTGTCCACATCGGGCTGTTTGGTCACCATCAGCACCACGGCAGGCTTGCCGTTGAAGCTGGCGTCGCCCCGCTTGAGCGCCGCGCCGCGCTTCACCTCGGCCAGGGTGGCGAGCAGCACCGGCTGCCCCTGCGCGTTGCGCACCGACGCCTCGGCCAGATCGCTCACCTGGGTGATCTGGGCCAGGGGGCGAATCAGCCGCTCCTGGCCGCCCCCGATCAGGAAGCCCCCGGGGCTGGTGGCCATCGCCGAGCCAACGCCCTGCATCACCGCCTTGAGCGAGACGTTCTGCACCTGCAGCTCCTGCGGATCCAGCAGCACTTGAAACTGCTGCTCATCGCCGCCGTAGATCGTCACCTGGGCCACGCCCGGCACCGCCAGGATCGACTGGCGGTAGGAGCGCAGCACCAGCTGCTGCAGATCCATCAGCGAGGTGGCGCCATCGCCTTTCACCGTGAAGGCCACCTGCAGGATCGTGCCGAGTGGTGAAACCAGTGGCGAAAGTTCGGGAGCACCGGCATTGGCGGGCAGCTGGGGGGTCACCTGCTGCACCCGCTCCGCCACAGATTGGCGGGCGCGATAGATGTCGGCGTTCTGGTTGAACACCACCTGCACCATCGACAGGCCTGGCTTGGAGGAGGAGCGCACGGTCTCCACCCCGGCGATACCGTTCACGGCCGATTCGATCGGCAACGTGATCCGCGTCTCCACCTCCTCGGGCGAAAGACCATCGGCGGTGGTCTGCACATCCACCTGGGGCGGGGCAAACGGCGGGAACACATCCAGGGGCATCTGGCCCACGGCCAGCAGACCCCAGATGCTGATGAAGACCGCAGCAGCAACGATCAACCAGCGGCGGGCGATCGAAAACCGCAGCGTTGCGTTGAGCAGCCGCTCAAGCATCCGTCTTCTTGCGGCGGCTCAGCCAGATAGCTCCAGCGGCCAGCACCACAACGCCACCGGCGGCCAGGGCTGGCACAGGTAGGCCGGCATTGCTGGCCGTTTTGTTGTCCTCTTGCGCACCTGCCTTGTTGTCCGCCGCCGCTGGCTCGGCCTGTTGGGTCTTCAGCGACTCGGCGTAGAGCGAAAGCGCCCCAGAGATCACGATGTCATCGGTGGGATCGATGCCCTCCGTCACCACCACGCTGTCGCCTTGGTTGGCACCGGTTTCCACATAGACCGGGTCGTAGGTGGTTTCGGTCTGCACGAACAGCAGCGGCTTGCCATTGGCATCAACCACAGCGGTGGCGGGCACAGTCAGGCCGTCGGGGCCTGGTTCCGGCCTGGCCGCGGCCACTCCCAGCAGGGTGTCGCTCTCCGCGTTGCGCTGCACCTGGCGCGCGTCGCCCTGCTGCTGGAACTCATCGCCGTGGCCCACATGGGCCAAAGCCATGGGGGTTGCTGTGGGGATGGCGAATAGGGCAGTGGTGCAAAGGCTGGCGCTGGCAGCCAGCTGCAGGATCCGGTTCACCAAGGGCCCAGAGGTGCGGTGGATGGGCTGAGGTTGGCGCAACCGGGATGAAAAACAGGTGAAATCGGCCGTGCTGCCTAGCATCTGCCGGCCAGTACCCACCTCCGATGCCGCTGCGGATCCTGCTGGTGGAAGACGAGGAGGATTTGGCCTCTTCCATCCAGACAGTGCTGCAACGCCAGGGGCATGTGGTGGACCACTGCGGCGATGGCCTGACCGGCTGGACGTTGCTCAGCGGCGATCCAGCAGAGGTTGACGGCCCCCGCTACGACCTGGCGATCCTCGATTGGATGCTGCCCAACATGAACGGCCTTGAGCTCTGCCGCCGTGCCAGGGCAACCGGCATGGGCCTGCCGCTGCTGCTGCTCACCGCCCGCAACGACACAGCAGATCGGGTGGAAGGGCTGGATGCTGGGGCCGACGACTACCTGAGCAAGCCCTTCGCAATGGAGGAACTGCTCGCCCGGGTGCGGGCTCTGCAGCGCCGCCAGACCAGTTACCGCGAGCCTGTGCTGGAGGTGGGGCCCTACCGCTTCGATCCCCAGTCCGGCCAGCTTCAGGTCACGACATCCGCTGGGGTTATGACGATCGCGCTGGCTGGCAAGGAAGAGCAGCTGATGGCCTATTTCCTGGAGCACCCTGGCCAGATCATCCCGGGCTCGCGATTGCGAAATCAGCTGTGGGACCTGCACCAGGACCCGGTGAGCAACGTGGTGGCCGCCCAGGTGCGGCTGCTGCGACGCAAGCTGGCGGGCCATGGCCTGCCTTCGCCGATCCAAACGTTGCCCAGCAAGGGCTACCGGTTTGATCCGCAGGCAGACCTCCAGCCGTGAGCCAACGCCGCTCCCCAGCACCGCAACTGCTGTGGCGCGCCCGCCTGCGGCTGGCCGGCCTGTCGCTGCTGGTGATGGGGTCGCTGCTCTACGGCGCCGGCTTTGCCATGGGCCGGCTACTGCTGCAAACCCAGCAAACAGCGATCAAAAGAGAACTGGAGACGCTGGCCGGCACCCTGCACGACAGCCTCAAACCCGCGTTGCCGCAACAGGCCCGGCCCTCTGCCTCCCTGGCGGTAGTGCTGCCGGGGTTGTGCCTGGCCGGTGAGCCCTGCAGCCCGACTGCCGATCTGATCCATCGCCATGCGATCAGCGCCACCGACCCCGATCGGTTCAAGTTGATGGTGCTCGATCAACACGGCGGCCTGATCGCGCGTTCGCCAGGACCGATACCCCAGGGGCCAAAGCCGGGGAAACTCGGCTGGTCGCTATCAGGCGATCGCAGCACCGGGCGCTGGGCCACATACGCCATTCACCTGCACCATGCCCATGGTCCAGGTGAGCCCACCTGGGGCTACCTGCAGATCTCGCGCAGCCTGGCCGATCTCGATGGAGAAATGGAGCGGTTGCTGTGGCTTGGACATGCAGTTTTTCTCCTGGCGATGCTGGCGATGGCTGCTGCCAGCTGGTGGCTGGCAGGGCTGGCCATGGCTCCGTTGTTGGAGGCCTACCGGCGCCAAGAGCAATTCAGCTCCGATGTAGCCCACGAGCTGCGCACGCCGCTAGCCAACCTGCTGGCGGTGGTGGATGCCGAGCGAGGTGCAGCAGAGCAGGCGAATCCATCAGCAACGGCCAGCCTGAACCGGGTGTTGATGCAGGGCCAGCGGTTGCAACGGCTGATCGCCGATCTGCTGCTACTGGCCAGCCTGGAGCAACCCGCCCGCCCGGAGATGCAGGAGCCCTGCCGGATCGCGGAATACCTGGAGGATCTGATCGAAGACTTCAACGAAACAGCCAGTGCAAACGGTGTGACGCTTCAGCTGCAGGTCAGCGTTGCTAGCGCAGTGGTGAACGGCCAGGAAAGCGAACTGAACCGGCTACTGGCCAACCTGCTCAGCAACGCCATCCAGCACAGCCCACCCAGGGGTGTGGTGCGCGTCGAGATGGACCGGCAGGGATCCGAACTTTGTGTCGCTGTGAGCGACCAGGGGCCAGGACTTGCTGGGGACGAGCAGGATCGGATCTTTGAGCGCTTCTATCGCAGCGATGCCAGTCGCTCGCGCCAATCTGGCGGCACGGGGTTGGGGCTGGCCATTGCCCAGGCCATCGCCCGGCGTCATCGGGGGCGGATCACCCTGCAGAGCACCCCTGGCTCGGGATGCACCTTCATGCTTCAGCTGCCTGCACTCGCCTGAGCTGGCCGTCCTCCGCAGCGCTGCCAAGTGCTGAGCAGGCCGTTGAGCTCGTGATGCAAGGTCTGGAGATCGGCAATCCGCTGCTCGATCTCCCCGGCTTTGCCGCGGATCGTGGCCTGCAGGTTGTCGCAGGTGCACACCCCCGAGCGGCGCGCTTCCAGCACGGCGGCGATCGTGGCCAGGGGGATGTCGAGGGCCCGCAGGGTGCGGATCAGGGCCAGCTCGCCGTACACCGACCCATCGAACAGGCGGTAGTGCCCCTCGCTGCGCCCCGAGGGCTGCAGCAGTCCCTGGTCGCAATAGAAGCGGATCGTCTTCACCGAAACGCCTGAACGCGCGGCCACCGCACCGATCTTTTCAAGCTCCTGGGCTGGCAGCTCTGCCAGCCGTTGCCCAGCCACTTGACTCTCCACCAAGGGGAGACCCCATCGTAGGAACACTGACAGCTGGTCCCCTATGCGCTCGTTAGCCGCATCGCTCGTGCTGGCCGGCCTCTGGGCTGCCCCGGTCCTGGCCCAGGGCGATCCGCACCGGCACCACCAGCATCACAACCAACACCAGCACCATCAGGCCGCCCCTGCCGCAGCTCCCCACAGCCAGGACCACGGCAGCCACGCCAGCCACAGCCATGACGTCGGGCCGGCCGGCGCCACCTACGACCTGCGCTGGCTCGACGCGATGACGGCGCACCACAGCGGCGCACTGCGGATGAGCGAGTTCGTGTTCAACATCGGCTCCCCCGGCGTCGGCGCCCTGGCCAATGGCATCTGGCGCGAGCAGGCCCGCGAGATCAAGGCGATGGGCCAGTGGCGCAAGGCCTGGTATCCCGAGGCGCCGGTGTACCCCGTGGCCCTCAGGCCCGGCGGCGATCCCAACACCATGGCCGGTCTGGAGCGCATGAGCGCGGCCCAGATCCAGGCGATGCAGATGATGGGTTCCACCCCCACCAAAGACAACAGGGTGGTGTGGTTTCTCGAGGGGATGATCGCCCACCACGGCGGTGCCCTGGAGATGGCCCACGACGCCCTGGGCAAGAGCACCAATCCCACCGTGCGCCGGCTGGCGCGGGAGATCATCGTGGCCCAGCGCGCCGAAATCATCGAGCTCCGCCGCATGCTCCGCCTGGAGGGATTGAGCAAGCCGGAGTACGGCCAATACGACGCGCTCTTTCGGTTCTGACTCCGCCGGTTCTGCTTCGTTTGTTGCCAACCTCCCAACCGCCGATGCACCTCTTCTCGACGGCCAGCCGCATGACCTGGATCGCCCTGGCGCTCGCGGCGGCCGCACCGCTGGCCAGCCACGCCCATCCCAAGGGGCTGTACGACAGCCAGCAGCAGGCGGAGCAGCGCGCCAAGGAGCTCGGCTGCACGGGCACCCACCAGAACAACGGCAAGTGGATGCCCTGCAGCAACGAGGCGACCCTGCACCAGCACCTGCGTCACCACTGATCCCACCCCGGCCTCGCCATGGCTCTGCTGCCCAAAACCCGCTGGCGCCAACTGCACCGCTGGGTGGTGCCGATCGCGGCGGCGCCGCTGTTGCTCACGGCGGCCACCGGCTCGCTCTACAGCCTGCTGCTGGAGCGGGGCATCGATGCCTTCTGGTTGCTCAGGATTCACGCCGGCCGCTTTGGCCCGCTGAATCTGCAGCCTTACTACTCAGGGTTGCTGGGGCTGTTCACGTTGGTGGTGATTGGCTCCGGCCTGGCTCTTCTGCTTTCAGGCCGCAAGGCCAAGGCCTGAGTGCGGATTAGCGACCGGCGAGCATCACCGCGCCCATGGCGGCCATGATCAGATTCTCCGCGAAGCTCACCACACCGAGCGGTGTTTTGGAGTTGCCGCCCACGCAGGCGCAATTGAGCGCCAGGTGATCGATGACCACGGCCTTGCCCACCGACACCATGCCCATGGCACCGAGCCACACAGCCACGGCTCCCACCAGCTGGGCAGCAGCGGTGGGCTCAGGTTGGAGCAGCACCCCGAGGCCCACCAGCAGCTCGATCCCGGGGTAGAGGCGACCCCAGGGCCGCCAACGCTGGCTGAGCAGGTCGTACTTGCGGAAGCTGGCGGCGAAGGCCTGCACATCCATCAGCTTGAGCATGGCCAGCAGGCAGATGGCAAACCCCATGAAGCCGCCCACGCCGGCTGCCAGCACCAGGCTCATCAGGCCGGCGGTGAGGAACACGGCCCCCACTGGCGCGTAGGAGATCTCAGCGGCTTCCGGCCGTACGCCCAGCCGCCCTGCCAGATCCCTGTACCCACCGATCCGCCCATCCCCAGCGAAGACCTGTGGCGTGGTGGCCACACCATGGGCCGCCTTGAAGGCCTCCACCTCCTCGGCGCTGGTGAGGCGATGGTCCTCAAAAGGGATCCGCCGTTCCTGCAGCAACCGCACCGCCCGCAACCCCCAGGGGCAGGCGTGGTCCGGCAAATCCATCCGGTAGAGCCTGACAGCATCGAGGGCGTGGGAGGCCACGGCAGACGAGAAGGAAACGACATCCCTCCAATGTGACGTCTCCAGTTAATGGAGAGTCAAGCTGCTCAAGAAGCTTCCAGAGTCCCAGCCAGGGCCCAGCTGTCAAGCAAGGGAGACACAGGCATCCACTCCGCACGCTCCATAACCTCTGCACATTCGATGCACGACCCAGGCGGTCGGGGCCGATGGGTTCAGCGCTGTCACTGTGGAAAGCCTGCGGGCCGGTGGCCCTGCCCCTGCTGCTCCTCTCCCTGGCCGTGTTCACCGTGGTGTTCGAACGGGGCTGGTTCTGGGGGCGCTGGTGGTGGCGGGAGCGCCGCCCGCGGGCCGAACTGCTGCAGCAGCTGGAGGCCTGCCCATCACCCCAGGCCAGGGCGGCCCTGCTCTGCCGCCAGCAGCGGCTGATGGCCTGGGGTGAGCCGCTGCTGCAGGCCACCCAGATCCTCGCCCCCCTGCTGGGCCTGGTGGGCACCACCGCCGGACTGATGGCGGTGCTGCGCAGCCTGGGCAACCAGTTGCTGCTGCCCCCCGGCGCGCCGCTGGCAGGCTATGCCGACGTGCTGCTGCCCACCCTGCTCAGCCTGCAGCTGGCCCTGCTGGCCACCGCCGTGTTGCTGCTCAACCAGGGGCTGCGCCAGTGGCAGCTCGGGGTGCTGCGGCGCCAGGGCAGCCAGCAGCCATGACCATGTCGGGTCCTCTGAACAGCGCCGCGCTGCTCGTGCCCCTGGTGGGCAGCACCCTGGTGGTGTGCACCGCCACCGCCGCCCTGCCGGCCCTGCTGCTCAGCCAGCCCAGCCCCCGGGAGCGGCCCAGGCCGCCCCAGGCCCCGGCTCTGGAGCAGGTGGTGGCCCGGGGCTCCGGCGGGCGCTGGTATCTGAACCAGCAGCCGATTGCACCAGAGCGGCTGGCCAGGCTGCTGGGCGAAGCCAAAGTGAACGGCGGCGGCGAGTTGGTGCTGGTGGTGAGCCGCTCGCTGCGCCTGGCCGAAGTGAGTGAGAGCCTGGCCTGGCTGCGCCGGGCGTCCCCCCTGCCGGTGCGGCTGGCGCCGCCCCTCGAGCGATGAGCCGACTGGTCACCGCCTCCTTTGCCGCGACCCAGGGCCTGGCCTGGGCAAGCCTGGCCACGGCCCTGTGCGGCCTGGCCCTGGGGCTCCTGCTCCTGCCCCAGCGCCTGCTGCAGCAGCCGCTCCACCAGGGCGTGGTGACCCTGCACCTGGGCCCAGGCAACCAGCTAAGGCTCTGGCACCAGCCCGTGAGCCGCCGCGAGCTCAGCCCGTTTCTGCAGGCGGCGGCCCGGCGGCGGCCAGGCAGCCGCCTGCGGGTGGTGCCTGATCCCCAGGTCTCCTGGGGAGACCTGCAAGACCTGCTCCACCAGCTCGAGGGGGGGCCACTGCCCCTGGAGCTGCAATTGCCGGCAGCCCGCTGATGCCGAACCTGTACCGCCATCGCCTGCTGCCGGCCCTGGGCGCGGCCCTGCTCAGCCAGGTCGTCCTGATCTCCCTGCTGCGACCCTCCCCCTCCAGCAGCACAGGCCGGCCCACACCCTCCAGCCAGCCGAACAAACCAGCCGATGACACCCCCGAACTGCTGAGCCTGAGCCGCAATCTCCTGCAGGGCTCCGCCACCCCGAACCCCGGGCTCAGCCAGCTGCTCGCCCTGCCCCTGCCGCCACCCCCGGAGCTCGCCCCAACCCCGCCACCTCCCACACCAGAGTCCACACCCAAGTCCAAGCCCAAACCCCAGGTCACCAGTGCGCCGGTGCCTCCGCCGGCCCCCAGCAAAGCCCCCAAGCCGAGCCCCCAGCCCAGCGCCGCCCCCAAGCCGGCCGCGTCGGCGCCCTTGCCCGGCGATCTGCCCGCCCAGCCAGCCCAGGCCCTGGAGCTGGCCAAGGCGATCGCCGCAGGCCGGCAGACCCTGCCGGCGGAAGGGGCCAGCCCGGCCCAGGTGGCACTCCAGCGTCGCCAGTGGTGGCTCTCCGCCCAGGACAGCGACCAGCTGCAACGGGCCTGGGATCAGGCCGAGGTGGCTGAAGCCCCCGACCCCTGGGGCGCCCTGCCGGCCGGGGTCCAGCTGCGCCGGGTGGAGCGCCAGGCCCTGGGCCCCCTCGCCGCCGGTGATGCCCGCGGGCGCTCCCTGCTCAGCCGCGAGCAGATCACCCTGCTGTGGGGATCCGGAGCCCAGCTGTGGCTGTTGCGCCTTCCCGTATCCGGCGGTTGAACACCTGGCAACTCGCCAAACAGCCGTCTCGCCAAACAGCCTTCTGGCCAAACAGCCTTCTGGCCAAACAGCCGTCTCGCCAAACAGGCGTCTCGCGCAACTGCTGACCCGCTCGCAACGGAAAATCAGTTCACGGCTGAAAACCAGTTCACAGCTGAAAACCCGTGCGCAACTGAAAACCAGTGAGCACCTGCTAACCGTTTCTTAAACCGAAGCCTACCGGGCCTTTGCCTGTCTCCTGGCACACCTTCATAGGGTTCATGGGCAGAACAGATCCCTGACTGTCATGGTGTTCACACCCGCTCTTGAAGCCAACTACCGCGACAGCTTCAGGGATCTGTTGGAAACAAGTTATGAGAAACGAAGCCTCGTACATCTGAGCGCCGGCAGCACCGTGCCCCTGCTCAAGAAATCCGTGTGGCTGGTGGTGCGGGGGATGGTGAAGCTGAGCGCCATCTCCATGCAGGGGGATGAACTGCTGCTCGGCCTGGCCGGCCCGAATGAGCCCTTCGGCGACCCCCTCACCAACGTGCAGGCCTATGAGGCCCGCAGCATGGTGGACAGCGACCTGCTCTGCATCAGCTGCGAGGAGATGGCGGAATCCCCCCATCTGGCGATTGCCGTGCTCCAGGGCATGGCGGCCCGCTATCGACAGAGCGAGGCCATGCTGGCCCTGCTCGGCCTGCGCCGCATCGAGGAGCGGGTGCGCGGCTTCCTTGAACTGCTGGCCAACGACTATGGCGTGCCCTGCGACCAGGGCCTGCGGCTGAACGTGAAACTCACCCACCAGGATCTGGCCAGCGCCCTCAGCACCACCCGCGTCACCGTGACCCGGGTGCTGGGCAGCCTGCGCGACGAAGGCTGGCTTCAGATCGACGCCCAACGCCGTCTGGTGATCAGCCACCAGCCCCTGCGCCGTCGATGAGCCAACCGCAGCGCACGTTGCGGTTGCTGCTGATCGAGATCCGGCCTGGCCAGTGCGAGGCCCTGCAGGCAGCCCTCAGGGAGGGCGGTTTTGTGGTGAAGGCACACCCGGCGGCAGCGGCCATGCAGCAACAGATGATGCAGCGCAGCACCTGGGACCTGGTGATTGCCAGTGGCGATCCGGCCGCTGCCGAGATCCTCGCCCTCTGCGCCCAGCGACGCGGCCAATGCAAGGGCGGCCCCCTGCTGGTGCTGGGCAGCTCCAGCCACCAGGACCAGCTGGCGGGCTCGAGCAGCGGTGAAGCCGCCCGGGTGCTGGCCCTGGAGGCCGGCGCCGACGATGTGCTGCTACAGCCCTGCGGCCAGGCGGAGTGCCTGGCCCGCTGCCGGGCCCTGGTGCGCCGGCACCAGGTGAACCGTCCCGCCACCACCGTGCTCAGCCACGGGCCGATCGAGATGGTGGTGGAGGAGCACCTGGTGCGCCGCAACGGCGAACCGGTGGCCCTCTCCCCCCGGGAATTCCGGCTCCTGCAGTTCCTGCTGGAGCACCAGGGCCGGATCTGGCACCGGGAAGAACTGCTCAGCCGGGTGTGGGGCGAACTGGAGGCGCTCGACTTCGATCCCAAGACCGTGGATGTGCACATCCATTGGCTGCGGCTGAAGCTGGAGGCCGATCCGGCCCACCCCACCCTGATCACCACCGTGCGGGGCAGGGGGTACTGCCTTGGCTGACCCTGGCGGCTTCTGGCTTCAGGCCACCACCGGCGAGAATGGAGCGATGCAAACCCGGCTGCTGGTCGTCGAGGACGACGAAACGATCCGCGAAACCATTCGCGACTCCCTGGAGCTGGAGGGTTTTGAGGTCACCGCCTGCGGCAACGGCCGCGATGCCCTGCAGTCGATCCAGCGGGCCCCCGAGGGCAGCGGTTTCGCCCTGGTGGTGCTCGACCTGATGCTGCCGGGGCTGGGGGGCCTGGATGTGTGCCGCCAGCTGCGCGCCGCCCAGAACCAGACGCCGATCCTGGTGGTGAGCGCCCGTGACAGCGAGACCGACCGGGTGCTCGGGCTGGAAGTGGGGGCCGACGACTACCTGATCAAGCCCTTCGGCATGCGCGAACTGGTGGCCCGCTGCCGGGCCCTGCTGCGCCGCACCGCCACCGCCACGGCCAGCAGCAAGGTGCTGGAGCACGACAACCTGCGCCTGTTCCAGGATGAATGCCGCGTCACCCGCGACGGCATCGAGGTGAACCTCTCCCCCAAGGAATACCGGCTGCTGGAACTGTTCATGGCCCATCCGCGCCGGGTGTGGAGCCGCGACAAACTGCTCGAACAGGTGTGGGGTGTGGACTATTTCGGCGACAGCAAGACCGTGGATGTGCACATCCGCTGGCTGCGGGAGAAGCTCGAGCGCAACCCCTCAGCCCCCGAGCACCTGATCACGGTGCGGGGCTTCGGCTACCGCTTCGGTTGAGGCGGGTCGGATGCTGATCTCCCCTCGCCAGATCTGGCGCTGGTGGCAGCGGCGCGGCAACCGCGGCGGCACCCTGCCCAGCTCCCGCCAGCTGCTGAGCTGGATGGACTCCTCGCCGGTGGGCTGGATCCTGCTCGACCGCAGCAACCGCATCCGCCACCTCAACCCCCGCGCCGAGCGCATCCTGGGCTGGGAGAGCAGCCGCCCCTCCCATGGCCACAGCCTGGCGGAGGTGTGCGACGACCCCAACCTGGCCAGCAGCATCGGTCTGGCCCGCCGCCAGGACAGACCACAGCGGCTGGAGTGGCCGTTCCAGCAGCAGGACTACGACGTGATGGTGGTGCCGGGCCTGGATGGCTGGCTGGGGGTACAGCTGCAGAGCCGCCGCTCCCTGGAGGCCCAGCTGCAGCAGCAGGAGCGCTGGGTGAGCGATGTGGCCCATGAACTGAAAACGCCGCTCACCGCCCTGCTGCTGGTGGGCGACAGCCTGGCGGCCCAGGTGAATCCCCAGAACGAGCGCCTGGTGGAACGGCTGCAGCGGGAGCTGCTGCGCCTGCAGGAGCTGGTGGGGGATCTGCTCGAGCTCTCACGGCTGGAGAACACCCTGCCCGGGCGTGGCCTGAAGCTGGCTCCCCTGGAGCTGGGCCAGCTGCTGGAGCAGGTGTGGGCCGGGCTGCGCCCCCTGGCGGAACAGCGCCAGATCAGCCTGGTGCTGCAGCAGCGCCAGCCCCTGCCGATCGAGGCCGATCAATCCAGGCTGCATCGCGCCCTGCTCAACCTGCTCGACAACGCGGTGCGCTACAGCCCCGACGGCGACGCGGTGGAGGTGTCGCTCAGCAGCCGGGGGGGCTGGTGCCTGGTGAGCGTGCGCGACCACGGACCCGGCCTGAGCGAGCAGGACCTCACCCACCTGTTCGAGCGCTTCTACCGCGGTGACCCCTCGCGGGTGCGCAGCCAACGCAGTGGCAGCGGGCTGGGCCTGGCGATCGTGCAGCAGATCGCCGTGACCCACGGCGGCAGGATTCAGGCCAGCAACCACCCCGAGGGCGGGGCGTTGATGGAACTGATCCTGCCGCTGGGTCAACCCCAGGGCAGCTGAAGGGGGGCGCTCAGTTGACCCGCACCTCCACCACCCGGCCACCGAGGCGGCCCACACGCTGCAGCGCCTCGTTCATGCGGGTGATCGGCACCCGGATCACGGTTTCGGCCGTGCGCGAATAGGCGTTGTTGGCCACGCCCGTCACCAGGATGGTGACCAGGCGGGAGCCGCTGGCCTGGGTGGCGCGGCTGCCGGCCATCACCGGCAGGCCACCCACCCGGTCGGTGCGGTCGCTGTTGAACACGGCCACCGGCTGCCCCAGGTCGCCTTCGTAGAGGCTCGAGGTCACGGCGGAGCGGAAGAAGGCGGGCCCGGAGCTGGGGGGATTCACCGCGATCGCCCGGTTGGTGTGCACCACCTTGTTCAGACGGGACTGCACGCCCGCCGCATCGCCCTTCACCGAGGCCGCCGCCCCCCGGGCCAGCTGCATCAGCCAGGAGAACTGCCGGCCCTCCTGCCCCTTGGAGTAATCCCAGCCGTGGATGTAGGGCACCACGTCCTGGCCGAAACGCTCCTGGTATTCAGCACTGTCGACGTAGGAATCAATTTCGGCGTCCACCCCCTGCTCCTGCAGGATGGTGAAGTGGTGCAGCATCTCCTCACTGTTCTGGGGAGCCCGGCCCAGCAGATGCTTGAAGTTGAGCTCAATGAAGCGGTAGGGATTGCAGTTCTCGAAGAACTTCTGCTTGTACAGCCCGCTCTTGGCCACCTGGCGCACCAGTTCCCGCACGGTGAGATCCCCATTGCGGAAGAGGGATTCCAGCCCCTCCAGCCGCTCGCTCTTCATCACGTACTGATTGCCCAGCACCTGTTGATACACGGCACGGATGATGGTGTCGCGGTCCTCGGCGGAGGCGTGCGACCAGTTTTCCTTGTTGCGGGCGTTGGCGAAACGTTCAATGCCAAGAACTGGAGCTTTGAGCAGAGCCATGGGTGAACCGGCAGGGAGGAGAAGGCGCCTGTTGCGGGCGCGCAGGCGACCGTAAGGGCGTTCTCCAGGGCGCAGACCCCGGATTCACTGAAATTTTCGATTGATGTGAAGAGGCTTGAAGCAGGCGACCCCGCCGAGGCTCGCTAGCCTCAACACAATCCCCACCTCGACCATGCACTTCTGGGCGCCTGAGATCGATCCGTCCCATCCCATGGAGTGCACCCAGCCGGAGCGCTACGCCATCGTGCGCACCGACAACGGTCACTACCTGGCGGTGCAGGGGGGTGATCAGGCGGTCACCGAAGTGGGCCAGGCCAGGGATGCCCATCTGTTCCACACCCATGAGGCGGCCCTGCGGGCGGCCCAGGAGCTGAACCACACCGGCCGCGGGCCCGTGGATGTGGTGAAGATCGAATGGGAACCCCAGGCCGGCTGAGCCTGCTGCCCCAGACCCTCCAGCCCGGGGATGCAGCCGGGGGCACGATCCCTAGGCTGGTGCCGCTCCGGCGAACCGCCATGACGATCTACGCCGACAACAGCCTCAGCATCGGCCGCACCCCCCTGGTGCAGCTGCAGCGGCTGACGCGGGGTTGTCAGGCCCGGGTGCTGGCCAAGATCGAGGGCCGCAACCCCGCCTACTCGGTGAAGTGCCGCATCGGCGCGGCCATGATCTGGCAGGCCGAACAGGAGGGGCTGCTGGGGCCCGGCAAGGAACTGATCGAGCCCACCAGCGGCAACACCGGTATCGCCCTGGCCTTTGTGGCGGCGTCCAAGGGGATTCCCCTCACCCTCACCATGCCGGAGACGATGAGCATCGAGCGGCGCAAGCTGCTCACCGCCTATGGAGCCCGGCTGCTGCTCACCGAGGGCCGCATGGGCATGCCGGGGGCGATCAGCGCGGCCCACGACCTGGCCGCCTCCGATCCAGAGCGCTACGTGCTGCTCCAGCAGTTCGCCAACCCGGCCAATCCCCAGATCCATCACGACACCACCGGCCCGGAAATCTGGGAAGACACCGGCGGTCAGGTGGACGTACTGGTGGCCGGCGTGGGCACCGGCGGCACGATCACCGGCGTGAGCCGCTACATCAAGACCACCCTGGGAAAACCGCTGCAGTCGGTGGCGGTGGAGCCGACGAACAGCCCGGTGATCACCCAGACCCTGGCCGGGGCGGAACTCAAGCCAGGGCCCCACAAGATTCAGGGCATCGGCGCCGGTTTCGTGCCGACCAACCTCGATCTGGCGATGGTGGACCGGGTGGAGACCGTGGGCGACGAGGAGGCGGTGACGACGGCGCGGCGGCTGATGAAAGAGGAAGGCATCCTGGCCGGCATCTCCTGTGGGGCCGCCACCGCCGCCGCCCTGCGTCTGGCCGCCGACCCCGCCTACGCCGGCAAAACCATCGTGGTGGTGCTGCCCGACTCCGGCGAGCGCTACCTCAGTTCGGTGCTGTTCGAAGGGATGTTCGACGCCAGCGGCCTGGCGCTGGTGTGACCAGGCCGGAGATGCAGCTCAACCGCCGCCGCCTGCTCGGCCTGGGGGGCAGCACCGCCGCCGCCCTGCTGCTGGCAAGAGGTGGGCTGCGGGCCGAGGCCGGCCAGGCCCCCACCCTGACGGTCGCCGCCGCCATCCCGCGGGGAGATCAGCGCATCGTGCTGATCAGCGATCTCAATGCCAGCTATGGGTCCACCAGCTACATCCCCCAGGTGCACCAGGGGGTGGCCCTGGTGCGCCAGCTCAAGGCCGACCTGGTGCTCTGCGCCGGCGATATGGTGGCCGGCCAGAAGCTGGGCCTCGCCGCCACCCAACTTGATGCCATGTGGGCAGCCTTCGAGCGGCAGGTGCTGTTGCCGATCCGCGCCGCCGGCGAGCCCTTCGCGCCCGCCATGGGCAACCACGATGCTTCCAGCAGCCGGGGCGCCCAGGGCTACACCTTCGCCCTCGACCGGGAGCGGGCGGCCCGCTTCTGGCGCGCGCGCCAGGCCAGCCTGGGCCTGACGCTGGTGGAGGCCAGCCGCTTTCCCTTCCGCTACAGCCTGCGCCAGGGCGACCTGTTCGCCGTGGTGATCGACGCCTCGTCGGCAGGGGTGCCGGCCGAGGACTGGAGCTGGGCCGAGGCCCAGCTGGCCTCAGCCGCCGCCCGGGAGGCCCGGCTGCGGCTGGTGATGGGCCACCTTCCGCCCTACGGCGTAGGGCAGGGGCGCGACCGCCCCGGAGAAGTGCTACACAAGCCGGAACGGCTGCTGGGGCTGATGCAGCGCCAGGGGGTGCACCTCTATGTGAGCGGCCATCAGCACGCCTGGTACCCCAGCCGGGTGGCAGGCGTGAACCTGCTCAGCCTGGGGGCGATGGGCAGCGGGCCCCGGCGCCTGCTGCAGGGCGAGCTGCCGCCGCTGCAGACCCTCACCGTGCTCGACCTGTTCCGCGGGCGGCAGCAGCTGGTGGAGACCACCGTGGAGCTGAACGGGCTGCGGGTGCTGCCGGTGACAGCCCTGCCCCCCCAGCTCCAAACGAGCACCGGGCCAGTGCTGCCACGCCGCGATGGAGTGGTGGCACTCCCCCGGACAGCGCCGATGGCCTGAAGAGCGCTGATAATCGTTATTATTCCGAAAGATGACCCCTCTTCGGGGGTGCCAGCGACCTGTGGGAGGTGTGCCCTTGCCGTCCGTTCATTCCCTGCTGCTGGCCATGGCCGGCACCGGCCTGGTCGCTCCAACTGCCGGGAGCGCAGCGGAGCTCAATCTCGGTGCCGTTCAGCGCTACGCCGCCGCTTCCCAAGGCACCGAGCAGGTCACCAGGGTGTCCCAGTTCTCCGACGTGCGCCCCACTGACTGGGCCTACCAGGCCCTCTCCAACCTGGTGGAGCGCTACGGCTGCGTGGCCGGCTACCCCGACGGCACCTTCAAGGGCCGCCAGTCCATGACCCGCTATGAAGCGGCCGCCCTGCTCAACGCCTGCCTCGACCGCGTCACCGAGGTGACCGACGAGCTCAAGCGCCTGATGGCCGAGTTCGAGAAGGAACTGGCCGTGCTCAAGGGCCGCGTCGACACCCTCGAGGGCAAGGTGAAGACCCTGGAGGCCCAGCAGTTCTCCACCACCACCAAGCTTTCCGGCCTGGCCACACTCGTGGTGGGCGGGGTGAGCAACAACCCCGCCGGTGAACAGGTCACGTTCAACTACGACGTGCAGCTCAACCTCGACACCAGCTTCACGGGCAAGGATCTGCTGCGCACTGTGCTGCGGGCCGGCAACTTTGACGGTGATGGCAATGCCTTCGGTGGTGGCCTCTCCACCCTGGAGATCGCCTTCCAGGAAGAGGCTGGCCCCGATGTGGTGGGGATCGACAAGATCTTCTATCAATTCCCGCTTGGAGCCTCGCCGCTCGGCAGCCAGTTCACCGCCACCCTCGGCGGCCAGGTGGGCCAGGAGGACATGCTCGCCCTCTGGCCCAGCGCCTATCCCAGCGACACCATCCTCAACGTGCTCACCCTCAACGGGGCACCGCTGGCCTACAACAAAAACCTTGGCCCAGGCTTTGGCCTCTGGTGGCAGAACCAGGGCTGGAGCTTGAGCGCCAACTATGTCGCCGCCAATGGCGCCGACTCCTCCCAGGGGCTGTTCAGCAGCGCTTCGGCTGGCACCAGCACTGTGCAGCTGGGCTACGGCCAGGAGAACTGGGGCATCGCCGCCATCTACTCCTTCATCGATGGCGGGGTGGGCGTGCCGGGAGCCACCCCCTTCATCACCCGCCAGATCGAGGAGGAGGGCGAGCGCACCAACGCCCTCGGCATCAGCGGCTTCTGGCAGCCGGCCGAGAGTGGCTGGATTCCCTCGATCAGCGCCGGCTACGGCATCAACAGCAGCAGCCGGGGCGATCTGCGCACCAGCCAGTCGTGGTTGGTGGGCCTCCAATGGAGTGATGTGCTGGCCAAGGGCAACAGCTTCGGGATGGGGGTGGGCCAGCCCGCCTTCGCCACCGCCACCCGCAATGGCGCCGACACCGAAAACGGCGTCTGGGCCTGGGAGTGGTGGTATCAGTGGCAGGTCAGCGATGCGATCGCAGTGACCCCGGCGATCTTCTACCTCAACAATCCCGGTGGATCTGAGGGCGGCAGGGATCAGTTCGGGGCGCTGATCAAGACCAGCTTCAGTTTTTGATCACAGGCTGCGGGCCCCGGTTCAGGGAGCCAGTCAGGGCGCCAGCCGCTCGATCGACCAATTCACTTCCTTGCCCTCCGGCTGGGGCGAGCGGCGGTAGCGGAAGCGGTCGTGCAGGCGGTTCTCACCGCCCTGCCAGAACTCCAGCTCCAGGGGCTCCACCCGGTAGCCGCCCCAGCCACTGGGCAGGGGCACCTGACCATCGGCAAAGCGCTGTTTGAGGTGCTGCCACTGCATCTCCAGGATCGAGCGGGAGCTGATCACCGTGCTCTGCTGCGACACCCAGGCCCCCAGCCGACTGCCGAAGGGCCGCGACACGAAGTACGCCAGCGATTCGGCCGTGGAGATCCGCTCAGCTGGCCCGAGCACGCTCACCTGGCGCTCCAGGCCGTACCAGGGAAAGAGCAGGCTCACCTGGGTGGTGGCATCGATCTCCTGGGCCTTGCGGCTGGCGTAGTTGGTGAAGAACACGAAGCCGCGCCAGTCGAAGGCCTTGAGCAGCACGGTGCGGCCGGAGGGCCGCTGGCCATCGCTGGTGGAGAGCACCATGGCGTTGGGCTCCAGCAGCTCGGCCGCGCAGGCCTGCTCGAACCACAGCCGGAACTGCTCGAGCGGATCGGCGTGCAAGTCGGCGCGCCGCAGCCCACCTCGCCTGTAATCCCGTCGCAACTGGCTCAGGTCTTCAGCCATGGCAACCACAACCCACGCAGCCGATCCTCTCCCCCGTCAAAAGGCCCCTCCGTGATCACACGGTGCGTTTCCTCCAGGATCAAAACCTGAAGCTCCAGCACGGGGGTCACCGTGCGGCAAACCCTGTGCCTGTTCGCGCAGAAGTCGTTGGGGGCATCGTCGTCAAGTCCGGGCACCATCAAACGCCGCTGGCGGCGCTGAGGCCACCCTTCACGTGCGCCAGGGCGGTGCCCTCAAGGAACTGCTGGTCGAGCAGCAGCAGGGCCGCGCTGTTGTCGCCTGCCAAGCGCAGCCGCTTGCACACGAAGCGGGCCTCGGCCTCCTCCTGGAGCTGTTCGGCCACGAACCAATCGAGCATGGCGGTGGCGCTGCGTTCCCCGGCGCTCTCAGCGGTCGAGTACAGGCGATTGATCGAAGCCGTCACCCCCTTTTCCATGTCGTAGATCTGGTCGAACAATTTCTGCACAGAGGGCCAGCTGCGCTCGGGCGCCTCCACCGTGGGCAGTTCCACCTGCTCATCGCTGTCCACCAGATAGGCGATCATCCGAGCGGCGTGGTCACGCTCCTCATTGCTCTTGGCGAGCATGTAGGTGGAAAAGCCCGCCAGATCCTTCTCCCGCAGCCAGATCGACATCGCCAGGTAGGTGTGGCTGGCCTGGAACTCGGCGGCCAGGTGCCGGTTGATCGCGCTGGTGAGCTCTTTCATCACTTCCTGAGAGACCGCTGTCCATTCCTGCTTAGCGCAGATGGTTCGATCCCGCCCCCTCGATCCCGCCCATGGATACCGCCCATGGATACCGGGCCAGGTGCGATTGGTTGCCTGGGCCGGTGACCTGCAGCGCAGGCCACACGCCAGAGGGGCTGAGCATGACCCTGGCCTTCGCTCAACACTCCAATGATTCGCACGCGTGGAGATCGCGCCAGCCTGCTGGCAGCCCTGCTGGCCCACTGGAGCGAGGAACAGCTCTCACTACCGCAACAACCCCAACCCTGGATGTTCAAGCCCACCAGTCGGGGCGCAACAGCAGCACAAGGCCGAGGGGCAGCATCACGACGCCGCTGAGAGCCTGGGGGCAGCGAGCAGCGCAAAACGGAGCCCAGAATGGCAGCAGTAGCGCCCACAGGCCCCTGCTGCCATGAGCCATCTGCGCGCCATCATGCAGAAACTGGCTGCAGCCCAGCCGGCCGACACGGAAAGCCCAACACCCCAATCGTCGCTGCCCCAGCGGGAGGCCTACCGCCAGCAGCTCCAGCAGTGCAGCGAGGCCATGCTCCACTACGAATGGACCTGGCTGCACCAGCACCTGGAAGACCTGCAGCTCTGCAACGCCAACAGCGCCATGGCCCAGGCCGCCGGCGGGGCCCAGCATGTGCGCCAACTGATCCTCCAGGCCGAGGCCTGCCTGGCAACCCTGGCGGAGGAATGCGAAGGGCGTGGTGTGCAACCGGAGCGGCAGGCCCAAAGCGTGGCCAGCGGTGAACATGCCTGGGAGGTGAGCAACAGCACGATCCGCCGCGCCTGGGGCCTGGACGGCTGAGTCAGAAACCGGCAGGCAGCAGGGCACCCTCCAGATCTGCCCCCCGCAGATCGGCACCGCTGAGCTGGGTGTCGCGCAGGTCGCAGCCTTGCAGGTCGGCCTGTTGGAGATCCGCTCCACTGAGGTTGGCGCCATAGAGGCAGGCACCACGCAGGTCAGCCCCGTGCAGCTGCACCTGTTGCATCAGGGCAAAGCTAAGGTCAGCCGCCTGAAAGTTGGCCTGGCCGAGATCGGTGAGCTGGTCGAGACCGGAGCGGAAATCGGCCTCCACCAAGCGGGCCTCGCGCCAGCAACTCGCGGCGGCCACCACCCCGCGCAAGCAGCAGCGATGCAGCAGGGCCCCACTGAAATCAGCCTGTTGTAGGCGAGAGCCCGAGAGATCGGCTTCATGCCACTGGGACGACTGAGCTTGCAGACCGGACAGATCAGCCCCCCACAACAGCGCCTGCTGAAAACAGCAGCGCTGCACTTGGGCGCCCCGCAGGCTGGCACGACCAAAGCGAGCCTCCTTGAAACAGCCCCCCTCAAGGGCGCAACCGGAGAGGTCGAGATCAACGCCGTCCAGGTCGGCCAACTTGAGGCCAGGAAAACACCGCTCTCCCGCCGCCAGGGCGGCAAGGAGGCTCTCCAGGCTGGTGGGTTGGGATGCGGATGTCACAGCGGAATCCCCCGCAACCGCAACGGATCAGAGGATGGCTGCGAGGGCATCGAGCTGCTGGCGGCGGGCGGCGAGCAGTTGCTTTTCAGCCTGGGCGAGCAGCTTGAACACACTGCGATCGATCACGTCATAGAACACCAGACTGCCCTCTGGACGGCGCTTGACCACGCCGGCGATGGTGAGCAGCTTGAGGTGCTTAGAGACCAGAGCCTGGCTCAGACCGGTGTGCTCAACCACCGCAGTGACATTCAGCGGCCCCTGGCGCAAGGCATCGAGCACGGCCAACCGGTTCGGCTCAGAAAACACCTTGAAGTAATCGGCGAGAGCTTCCATGGTTGAAGAGAACGACTGGTCGGAACGACGCTGAGCCTTGCGGCGCGGTGAGTGGACGGACATGACTACCCCGGTCATGGCCGCCCGGACATGAACGCCCCGGACGAGGCTGAGCGGGATAAAAATACGCTCAGAGCTTAACAGACAGTCAGACTGTACGGATAACGCATCAAAACAGGCAAAGACCATCGCGAACACGTAGAATCACGTTGTCGTTATGTCGTTGAGTGAAAACGCGACATCCCATGGTCCTTGCTTGTGCAGCCCACACGTCCAGCGTGGCTCCCGCCGCTCCGTCCGGCTGGCCGCGCCACTGGTTCCAGCAGGAACCCCTGCTCGAACGTCAGCACGATCGCCTGGAGGCCCTGCTGGACAGCCTGATCCAGCAGCACCGCCAGCCCCTGCCCTGCGCGCAACTGGCCGTGACCGACCAGGCCGAGCAGCTGGCCTGCCGCCGCCTGCTCTGGGATCTGCGCCTGCACCTGCGCCTGGAGGAGCGCTGGCTGGACGCCGCCGGCGCCCTCTGCCCCGGCCACTGCGGCGGGCACCAGGAAGCCGCCCGGGCGGCCCTGGCCAAGTTCTCCCAAGGCAGCGGCAGCCGCCGGGCCCGCCTGGCCTGGTTGCAGGAGCTGCACGCCTGGTTCGCCGCCCATCGCCGCGGACCGGATGCCATGGCCTACGCCCTGGCCCGCCAGCGCTGCGGCGCCGAGGCCGCTGCCATCGCCTGAATCCTCCCTCGGCCTGCCCGGCTCCTCTGGCCGGAGCGCTCGGGATTCGCCCCTCTCGCTGCAGTCCCGCCCCAGGCCCACCGCCCAGCAACATCCCCCCACCTCCACCGTCCACCAGCAACCGCCCGCCGCCATGACCGCCACCCCCGCCGCCCCCCACCTGCGCGAAGACCTGCTCACGCCGCGCTTCTACACCACCGAAATCGAGAAGGCCGCCCGCACCTCCCTGGACGCCCAGCGTCCTGTCTTCGAGGCGATGCTGGGCGAGATGCGGGCCGACTACAACCGCGACCACTTCGATCGCCAGGCCCCGCTCGAGCGGCTGCGCGACCTCAACCCCGAGGAGAAGGAGGCCTACGAGAGCTATCTGGTGCGCTCCTGCGTGTCGGAATTTTCCGGCTTCCTGTTGTTCAAGGAGCTATCGCGCCGGCTCAAGCAGGCGGATCGCCCCGAGCTGGGCGAACTGTTCCAGCTGATGGCCCGCGATGAGGCCCGCCACGCCGGCTTCCTCAACCGGGCCCTGGTGGCCGAGGGCATCACGATCGACCTGCCCAGCCTCAGCACCAAGCGGCCGATCACCTGGTTCCCCCTGAGCTGGGTGCTCTATTCGGTGTATCTCTCCGAAAAGATCGGCTACTGGCGCTACATCCTGATCAACCGCCACCTCAAGGCCAACCCGGACAACAACTTCGCGCCACTGTTTGATTTCTTCGAGCCCTGGTGCCAGGACGAGAACCGCCACGGCGACATCTTCAACATGCTGATCCGCTGCTGGCCCCAGCTGCGGCAGGGCATTCGCGGCAAGTTGCTGAGCCGCTTCTTCCTCTGGAGCGTGTTTCTCACCCACAGCCTCACCGTGTGTGAGCGGGGCAACTTCTACACAATCCTCGGCATAGATCCGGCCCGCTTCGATGCCGAGGTGATGCGCCAGACCAACCGCACCGCCAGCCGCGCCTTCCCCTGGGTGTTCGAGCTGGAGGGCAGCAACTACCTCGCCCTTCGCGACCGGATCGTGGACACCTTCCGCCAGATGAAGCAGGCCGGGGGCCTGGAGAAGCTGGGCCTGAATCTGCGCTTCGCCGCTCTGCTGCTGCGCCAGTTCAGCCAGCCGATGCGCGCCACCCAGGCTGGGATGCAGGAGACAGCAGCATGAGCGGCACCGCTCCGGCATCCGCCACGCCATACGCCACGTTCCCCGGGCGCGCTGTCCCGACCCTTGCCTATGACAGCCCCGCCTACCGCCAGGCCTACAGCCGCATCAACGGCATGGTGGTGGTGGGGGAGACCCTGGCCGACCGCCACTTCCGCCGCCTGGCCGAACTGCTCCCCCCCGACCGCGAGGAGCTGCTGCGCCTCGGCGCCATGGAGGCCCGCCACGCCCGCGACTTCGTGGGCTGCGGCCGCAACCTGGGGGTGAAAGCCGACACCGGCCTGGCCCGGCGGCTGCTCGCCCCCCTGCACCAGCAGTTTCAGCAGGCCTAGGCCCAGGCCGATCTGGTGAGCTGCCTGGTGATCCAGTGCCTGATCATCGAGTGCTTCGCGGTGGCGGCCTACCGGCTCTACCTGCCCGTGGCCGACCCCTATGCCGAGCCGATCACCGCGGCGGTGATGGCCGATGAGCAGGAGCACCTCAACTACGGCGAGCAGTGGCTGCGGCCCCGCTTTGCCGCGGTGGCCCAGCAGGTGGAGGCCTGTGCCCGACGGGCCGTGCCCGTGGCCCTGGGGATGCTGCAAGAGCTGCGCGGCGACCTGGCCACGATCAGCATCGAGCCCACCGAACTGGTGGCCGAGTTCATGGTGCTGTTCCAGGAGTCGCTGCAGGCCATCGGCTACGGGGAAGGGGCGGCCCGCCTGCTGGTGAACCGGCTGGCCGCAAGGGCCCTGGCCTAGCGACCCTCTCCCCTACGCCAGGGGAGCCAACCGGGCAGCCGGCGGCAAGGCCCGCGCCTCAGCCTCCAGCCATTCCGTGGGGATGGCAGCCGCGCTGGTGCGGCCCCCGAAGCGCAGCTGCAGCCAGGTGAGCACGGCAGAGCTGAAGGTGCCCACTGCCTCCTCGCCCTGGCCCTGGCCCAGGGCCGCCACCTGGGCCGACGGGAGGTACCAGATCGGGCCGGTGCCGCCCCGGCAGGCTCGGCGCTCCTCGATCAACTCGCGCAACTGACCATCGCCGCTGAGCTGGCCCACCGGGGCCAGGAGCAGGGAGCAACAGCCCGCCACACCATCAGTGGGGGTTGGACGGGGACCAGGAAAGGGAACGGCCATGGCGAACATGCGAAGAATTTGCAAGCTTGAAACCGTGTTAAAACGTTAGCGTTATACCGTTGGCTCGTGAACCGGGTTGGCGGCATTCCTCGCCTTCCACTCCGCCCCGCCTCCCCAGTCCTCTGTCAGCCGTCATGACCATCACGCCTCCCCCCTCCATCTCCGACCACGCCAGCGCCCAGGACGCCCAGCTACGCCGGGGCTTCGGCCCGCGGGTGCGCAGGCTGCACGCCCGCATCGGCAAGGCCCACCACCAGGCCGAAGGCATGGGCTTCTCCCGGGCCCTGCTGGCGGGAGAGGCCACCCCGCTGCAGCTGGCCGCCCTGATCCGGGCCCTGGCGCCGGCCTATCGCCTGCTAGAGCAGCAGGGCCCCGTCGCAGCCCAGGCCCTGGGGGGGCGCAGCATCCCCTGGAACGCCCTGGCCCGCTCCACCGCCCTCGACCACGACCTGGCCAAGCTGGCCGGCCTGCCCGCCACCCCGGCCTCGGCCGCCGCCCAGGCCTGGCTGGAGCAGCTCCACACCCTGGCCGCCAGCGCCCCCCACCGGCTGCTGGCCCACGCCTACGTGCGCTACGGCGGCGACCTCTCCGGCGGGCAGCAGCTGGCGCAGCAGGCCGCCGGGATCCTGGAGCGGGCCGGTCTGCCCGGCCTGAGCTTCTGGGTGTTCGAGCGGCCCCTGGCTGAGCTCAAGGCCGGCCTGCATGACGGCGTCGAGGAGATGCAGCTGAGCGAGCCCCAGGAGCAGGAGCTGCTGGAGGAGGCCGAGGCCGCCTTCCAGCTCACCCAGCGGCTGCTGGCCGAGCTGGCCGAGCTCCGCTGAACCGCCGATCTCCTGCCACCACAAGCAGACCAGACCAGGTCAGTGCAAGCAAGAGAGCTGCTGCCAGCTCTCACCACCGCAATGGCCACAGCCCCACCCGCCCCTGCCATGACCGCCACCGGCCTCAGCCCCCACGCCCTGCTGCTCAAGTACGACCAGCCCGTGCCCCGCTACACCAGCTACCCCACCGCCGCCGCCTTCAGCGATGCGGTGGGCGCGGAGCAGCTGGGCCGGCAGCTGGGCGAGGCCAGCGACGCGCCCCTGTCGCTCTACGTGCACGTGCCCTTCTGCCGCCATGCCTGCTGGTACTGCGGCTGCAACCGGGTCACCACCCAGCTGGGCTCCAAGGTGGTGGCGCCCTACCTGCACGCCCTGGCCCGGGAGCTGGAGCTGGTGAGCACCGCCCTGCCGGCGCGGCGGCGCCTGGCCCAGTTGCACTGGGGCGGCGGCACCCCGAACTACCTCAACGCCGTCGAACAACGCCAGCTCTGGGAGCTGATCGGCCGCCACTTCGATCTGGAGCCCAACCTGGAGGCCTCGATCGAAGTGAACCCGGAATTCCTCAGCCGCGACCAAGCCCTCGAGCTGCGCCAGCTGGGCTTCAACCGCATCAGCTTCGGCATTCAGGACGCCAATCCCGAGGTGCAGCGGGCCGTGAACCGGGTGGTGCCGGCCCAGCAGCTGCGCCACGCCATGGAATGGCTGCGCGAGGCCGCCTTCCACAGCGTGAACGTGGACCTGATCTGCGGCCTGCCCCTGCAGACACCGGAACGCTTCAACACCACCTTGGAGCTGGTAGGCGAACTGCGACCCGACCGCATCTCCCTGTTCTCCTTTGCCTACCTGCCTGAGCAGCTGCCGCTGCAGCGCAGGATCGCCGCCGCCGACCTGCCCAGCAAGGAGGAGCGGATCGCCATGCTGGAGGCCGCTAACCGGCTGCTCACCACCCACGGCTACGAGGCTATCGGCATGGACCACTACGCCCTGAACGGCGACAGCCTGGCGGTGGCGGCGCGCAAAGGCCGGTTGCACCGCAACTTCCAGGGCTACACCACCGGGGGGGAGCTGGATCTGCTCGGCATCGGCCCCACGGCGATTAGCCAGTTCCCCCACCTGTTCACCCAGAACCAGCGCGATCTCAAGGCCTGGCGACAGGCGATCGAGGCCGGCCGCCTGCCGGTGGAGCGGGGCCTGGAGGTGCGCGATGCCGAGCTGCTGGAGCGCCGCCACCTAATCCGGGAGGTGATGTGTCACGTCCAGGTGGAGCTTGATCTGGAGCGCTTTGCCCAGGAATGGGCAGACCTCCAGGTCCTGGCCAGCGATGGACTGGTGCAGCTGCAGCGTGAGGGGTCGCTCGGGCTGATCCGGGTCACCACCGAGGGGCGCTGGCTGATCCGCACCATCGCCGCCGTATTCGATCCCCAGCAGCGGCAGCAGGCCCGGGGCTCCCGGCTGGTTTAAGCGTCCATAGCCAGCACTTGCAACCGAGAGCCAACCAGCAACAAAAAAGCCCCCGGTTTCCCGGGAGCTTTGTAAACTTTGTGTTTCAGTGCACGGTACGCACGCCGGCAAGGTTCACTTAGCGGAAGCGGCGAAGTCGGGATAGGCCTCCATGCCGTGCTCGCCGATGTCGAGGCCCTCGATCTCCTCTTGCTCAGTGACTCGGATACCGCCGGAGAACGCCCCGAGGATCGACCAAAGAATCCAGGAAGTGACAATCGAGAAAATGGAGATGGCAAGGATACCCACGATCTGGGCGCCCAGCTGGCCAAACCCATTGCCGGTGAGCAGGCCTTTGTCGGTGTTGAACAGGCCAACGGCCAGGGTGCCCCACATGCCGCACACACCATGCACGGAGAAGGCTCCCACCGGATCATCGATGTTGAGGGAGTCGATGAAACCCACGGCCCACACCACCAGGGCACCGGCGATGAACCCCACCACCCAGGAGGCCGTCATCGAGAAACCGTCGCAGCCTGCGGTTACACCCACCAGGCCGGCGAGAATGCCGTTGATGGTCATGGTGATGTCTGGCTTGCCGCCTGAGAGCTGGCTAACCAGGGTGCCGGCAATGCCGCCGGCTGCGCCGCCGAGGGTGGTGGTAACGGCGATGTAGGGAACCTCAGGCGCCATGGACAGCCAGGAACCGGGGTTGAAGCCGTACCAGCCGATCCAGAGAATCAGACAGCCGAGGGTGGCGATCGCCAGGTTGTGGCCGGGTAGGGCCTGGGGCTTTCCATTGGCGAACTTGCCGATGCGGGGCCCAAGGATGATCGCGCCGGTGAGGCCGGCCCAGGCTCCAAAACTATGCACAACAGTGGAACCGGCGAAGTCAATGAAGCCGAGCTTGTTGAGCCAGCCCTCGCCCACGTTCCACTGCCAGGAGCCGGAAATGGGATAGAGAATGCCAACTAGCACGAGCGAGAAGATAACAAACTCGTTGAACTTGATGCGCTCGGCCACCAGACCTGACACGATCGTGGCAGCCGTGCCGGCGAAGGCGGCCTGGAAGAGAAAATCAACGCTGGGAACAAGCTTGCCCTCGGTCACCATTTCGGGGGTGACGGTGGGGTCGAAAAACAGACCCCCGAACTTGAGCCAACCCGGAATCACCCAGCTGGCGTTGTACATGATCTTGTAGCCGATGAACCAATAGGCCGTCACCGCCAGGGCGAAGACGATCAGGTTCTTGGCCAGGATGTTGACGGCGTTCTTCTGGCGGCACAGGCCGGCCTCCAACATGGCAAAGCCTGCGTTCATGAAGATCACCAGCACTGCGCAGATCAGCAGGAAGGTGTTGTTGGCCAGGAACGCCGGCGTCAGCTCGGGGAGCTCAGCTGCATGAGCAGCAAGGTTGAAGACCCCCAGACCAAACAGCGCCAGGGGAACGCAGGCAAGCCAGATGAGGCCCCGCTGGGAGGACATCCCACGGATGCTGCGCAAAAGCATCGAGGGGGCCTCGAGCAAACTCGCCTCCTGCAGGCGCCTGGCGCGCCGTGGAGGGTGGGAAGCAATGGTCATGGGCAGTTCGGAACGACGGCTGCACGGGAATTTGGATGTCCTGCGACATCCATCAGCAACGAGAATGCGCGGAAGCTGCCCCCCTTGATGTTCGTTTCGCTACAAAATCGCCGACGCCGAGACCATGGGCCAGCAGTAATCGGGCGCCGATCAGTCAGCCAGCGTGCCGATTTGCCACCATGCTGGGGAGTCTGCAGCCATCGCTACAGAAGGATGGACGGGCCGACCTTAAATAAACTTTCGCTTTTCCGGTAACGCGTGAAACAGATTCAAGCCATCATCCGGCCCGAGAAGCTGGATCCTGTGAAAGACGCGCTGGTGGCCTTGGGCATCAACGGCATGACCGTGACCGCTGTTCAGGGCTTCGGCCAGCAGATGGGGCATACAGAGGTGTATCGAGGCGTGAAGCTGGAAGCCCGCCTGCTCTCCAAGGTGATGATCACCACCGTGGTGAGCGATGGCAGCGTGGACGCTGTGACCGAGGCCATCCGCGCCAGCGCCCGCACTGGCGAAATCGGCGACGGCAAGATCATCGTCACCAACGTGGAACAGTCCATCCGCATCCGCACCGGCGAAACCGGCGATATCACCCTCACAAGCTGACCAAGCTGGCATACGAAAAAGCGCCCCCGCGGGGGCGCTTTTTTTGGGCCATCACCGGAGCCGTCTGGGCTCAGCCGACAGCGGCGGCAGCGCGGTCGAAGTAGGTGCCGATTTCGCTCATCAGA
>JBBASN010000006.1:0-30448 GCA_040399225.1 Prochlorococcaceae cyanobacterium
AGGTGATGTCGGCCCGCTCATAGGGGTCGGTGAGCAGGTTGAAGATCTTCGGCACGCGCAGCTCCACGAATGGCTCGGCCCAGATCTGGCAGGTTCCCTGCTCCCGCTGCTCCTTGAACACGAACTTCCAGTTGTCGTAGCGCAGGCCCACCAGGTCGCCATCGTCGGAGAAGTAGAAGAACTCCCGCCGCGGGCTCTTGTCAGTCTTGCCCGTCCAGTAGTCGAGCATGTTGTAGCCATCCAGGTGGATCTTGAAGGTCTTGCTGCCCACCTGGTAACCGGTGAGCAGCTTCTGCTTGATCTCCGGCTCACCGGCGGCGGCCAGCAGGGTGGGCAGCCAGTCGAGGTGGCTGCAGATGCCGGTGATGTTGGTACCGGCAGGAATCTTGCCGGGCCAGCGCACCAGCGCGGGCACGCGGAAGGCGCCCTCCCAGTTGGTGTTCTTCTCGCTGCGGAAGGGGGTCATGCCGGCGTCGGGCCAGCTGTTCATGTGGGGCCCGTTATCGGTGCCATACATCACGATCGTGTCATCGCTGATGCCCAGTTCATCGACCAGGTTGAGCATCTCGCCGATGCACTCGTCGTGATAGATCATCACGTCGTGGTATTCCGACTGCCAGCGCCCGCTGCGGCCGATGTCCTGGGGCCGGGCATAGGTGCGGAAGTGCATGTGGGTGGTGTTGAACCACACGAAGAAGGGTTCACCCGAGGCCACCGCATCGCGGATGAAGCGCTTGGCCTCCACCATGAACTCGTCATCGGCCGTTTCCATGCGCTTGCGGGTGAGCGGGCCGGTGCTCTCGATCCGCTGGGTGCCGTCGCCGTTGGCCCAGCAGTGCAGCACGCCCCGGGGGGCGAAACGCTTGCGGAAGTTGGGGAACTCGGGGTCGTCCTCCTTGGGGTAGTCGCGCAGTTCCGGCTCCTCTTCCGCGTTGAGGTGGTAAAGGTTGCCGAAGAACTCGTCAAACCCGTGCATCGTGGGCAGGTGTTCGTCGCGGTCGCCGAAGTGGTTCTTGCCGAACTGACCGGTGCGGTAGCCCTGGGGCTTGAGCAGCTCGGCAATGGTGGGATCCTCAGCGCGGAAGCCCAGCTCGGCGCCGGGCAGGCCCACCTTGGAGAGACCCGTGCGGTACACGCTCTGGCCGGAGATGAAGGCGGCGCGGCCGGCGGTGCAGCTCTGCTCGGCGTAGTAGTGGATGAACGTGGCGCCCTCGTTGGCCACCCGGTCGATGTTGGGGGTCTGGTACCCCATCAGCCCGTGGCTGTAGCAGCTCAGATTGCTCTGGCCGATGTCGTCGCCCCAGAGGATCAGGATGTTGGGCTTGCCGTTTGGCATGGGTGACTGAAGAACACAATCAGCCTTCAGTGTGGGTCGCGCAGCGGAGCCGGGCCACCGAATCCGGGCGGCAGTTGCGATCTGAATCTGCGTCTTTTGCCGAGTTACGCGCCGAGTTGGGAACGGCGCTGACGAATCAGGGGAATCGACAGCAGCAGGGTGATCAGGACGTAGGTGAGGATGCCAATCTTGATCCCCGGTAACTGGGGGGCATAGGTGTTCGCCAGCAGCAGGGCCAACCCCGGATTGCGCATGGAGGTGACCAGGGCGGCGGTGAGCTTCCGATCACCGGCCCCGCCTCCCAGGGCGTAGCCCAGTGCCAGGCTGGCCGCCACCACCACGGCCATCCAGAACAGACCGGTGAGATTGGCCTGGGCAAAGGCCAGCAGCAAGGGGGACGTGCGGATCAACACGGCCAGCAGCAGCAGCAGCAGCAGTCCATTGGCCACCCGGTCGAGGGGCCCCTGCAGGCGGCGGATCCGCTCAGGCCAGAGCTGGCGGAGGCTCAGCCCCACTAGTAGGGGCAGCAGCTGCACGCTGGCCACCTGTCTGGCCACATGCCTGGGCAGCACATCCCAGCCCTCCAGGCCGAACACACGCTCACCCGCCTGGGCCAGCAGGGGCACGGTGATGATGGCCAGCACGGCAGCCAGCACCTGCAGAAAGCCGGCCAGGGATGCATCGCCCCCGGTTTTGCCGGCCTTGCGCAGCAGCAGCGGAGCACTCGGACAGGCCGCCATCAGGGCAATGGCCATGCGCACCTCCTGGGACAGCTGGCCGGCGGGGGGGGTGAGCAGCAGCAACCAGGCCAGCAGCGGCACCAGCAGACAGGTGGCCAGCTCAAGCCTCAGCACCAGGGGCCAGGTCTGGCGCCACTGGCGAAAAGCCTGGAGCGGCAGGCCTACACCGAGGGCCAGCATCACCGTGAAAAGGGTGAGCGGCACCAGCAGGGACACAACGTTCTGAATGGTCATGACAGCCAGTTCGACAGCAGAATCCCCATGGCCAGCAGGCCGATCAGGGCGATCAGGGTGGCGGTGGCCGCCGCGATCCGCGGGCTTTCCACATATACATAATCCGCGCGGCTGAGCCGCCTGAGCTCGCGGTTGTGCTGAACGATGGCAGCGGTCATGGCCAGGATGCCGGTGAACACAAAGGAGAGGGCCACGACGATCACTCCAGGCCTGGGGCCGGGATCGCCCGTGGCCTGGTCAATGGCGGCCACGATCTTGTCGAGGCCGAAGCCGAAACTGATCAACGAGAGACAGGTGCGGATCCAGGCCATCAGGGTGCGCTCCGCGGCATCGCGGTTGCGCTGGCGGGCCAGTTCGTTGGTGAGATTCACAGCCGGGGCATGGCAAGTTGGGCAGCCGAGTCGCCCCCTGCGGCCCGGGCCTCCTCAGCCCGCTCCTGGGCGATCTCCCGGGCCAGGAACACATTGAGGAAGGTGCGGATCAGGGCCACCGCAGCCAGCTGAATCAACTTCTCACCGTTGGGGTTCACCGTGGTGGCCACGATATCGGCGGCAAGCTGGAACTCGAGGGCCATCGACAGCCAGCGGCCCAGATGGAGGCGAATGGTCTCGAGCGAGCGGCGGCGCCCCACCAGGCGCAGACTGCCCAGCACCCCGAGGGCCACCGTGATCACCGACAGGCCTTCCAGCGCTGGGCGCAGGCCCAGGGCCAGGGATGAGAGCAGATGCTCAAGGGCAACCATGGGGGAACGGCAAGCGTGAAAAGAGTGGAGACCTTGATGAACCAGCTCAGGCAGTGTTGCAATCCGCAAATGGACGCGGCGGCGAAACAACACTTCGCAACAAACCAACCCGATCGCCGCGAAAAACCAGACGATCCGCGCAACTGATTCCCGGTTCAATTCGTTGCGTCGCCTACCCAGGCGCCTGAAAGGAGCCGTGCTGGCAGCGAAGCCAAATCGCGCCCCGGCGATGGGCATCGCACAACAGCGCAAAATCCCGTCAGACAATAGCTGCTAAATTCCCCGCAATTTCTGCACAGGTGATGGGCACAGCCAATCCCGATCGTGCTCACCCCGGTGGCCACTCCATCGATCAGTTCCCCGCTCAGCCATCGCTACCCCGGCTGCCCTTCAACAACCATCTGGCCCAACTGGATCGAGATCCCCAGGATCTGGCCGAGCGCCTGGCCCAGCACTATTCCCTGCTGGATTTCGGCACCTGCCAGGGCCATGAATCCAACTTTGTGCACCGCACCAGCACCTGCAAGGCAGGCGATCTGCTTATCTCGGGCGGCTACTCCACGCCGGTCCAGGGAACGATCGGCGCCAGCGAGGGAGTCGGCTCCATCAACCTGATCCTCAGCGGCGGAGTCGAGTATGAATGCGAGCATCAGAAGCTGCACATAAACCAGGATCGCCCCCTGTTCTTCTGTCCAGGAAGAGAATACAAATACACCCTCAGAGACCACTTCAATGGGGTTGTCTTTGACATTGACCTCCAACGCCTGAAGAAAACAGCCGCCGCCATTGCCGGGATCGGCATTTCGGAGCGCCGCTTTACCAGCCAGCTTGACTTCGCCCGGGTGATCCATCCTCAGGACAAGCGAAGTCAGCAACTCCTAGCCGTTCTCAGACAATCATTCCGCTTGCTTGATCATGAAGATCTCCGCGACAGCGGCGATCTCGATCTGCTCAACATTGACGACCTGATCTACCGAACCCTGGCCCTGCTGCTGTGCCCGAATCTGGCCAAGATCATCCAGAATGAACCCAGCACGCGCAGCAGCCGCGAACAGATCTTCGACGACCTGCTGGAGTGGTCGAGGGCCAACCTGCACACCCCGATCAAGCTCACTCAGCTGGAGGAGCGCAGCGGCTACTCCCGGCGCAATCTGCAGCTCGCCTTCCAGCAGCGCTTCGGCTGTGGACCGATCCAATGGGTACGCCAGCAGCGGCTCGAACAGGCCCGCCAGGACCTGCTGAATCCGTCGCCGGGCGACTCGGTGGCCGGGATCGCCAACCGCTTCGGCTTCAGCAGTCTGGCCGTGTTCAGCCGGGATTTCCGCGGGCGCTACGGGGTGCCGCCCTCCCAGCTGCTGCGCGAAGGCAAGCGCCACCATCCGGGCGGCTGAACGGGGCCAGCCCTGCGGCTGGCCCCGTTCAGCCCTCAGCGGCGCAGCTGGGGCACAGGGCACGCACGTTGAGCACACACTCCAGCAGGCGGAACCCATGGCGCGCAGAGGCATCCTCCCCCGCCACCAGCACCGCTGGATCCTCGAACTCCTCCGTACAACCGCAACGCACGCAGACGAGGTGGTGGTGGTCGCGGTGGGCATCGGAGGCCAATTCGTAGCGCCGCCCTCCCTCCGGCAGCTCCAGTTCCTGGAGCAGCCCCATGGAACTCAGCAGTCGCAGGGTGCGATACACCGTGGCCAGGGACACCTTCTCCTGCTGGGCCAGCAGCCGCTGGTGCACCTCCTCAGCACTGAGATGGCTGCCGGCACCGCTCTGCTCGAACAGGGTGAGCACGCGCTGGCGCTGGGGCGTGAGCCGCTGGCCGCGGTCGTGCAGCGTGCTGCGCAGGGCATCGCTGGCCACCGCGGGGGGCAGGGCTGACGAGGACTCAGCAACGGCAGCAGGTCGGCCGGCCTGGGGCGCTCTGGTCGAGGTATTGGCCACCAGATCGCTCCCCGCACTTCTCAATAGTAGGTGCAGTTGCGAACAGTTGCCAGCACCCGCCCAGCGGTTCAGGCCTGCACCCGCTGGTCGATCCAGCCATCCAGCTGCACCAGGCCTGCCGCCAGCAGGTCTGCAAGGGTCACCACCAGGCGGTAACTGAGGGCGATGGCCAGCAGCGGCGCCTCCGGAACCGCACTGCCCAGCCGCAGCAGCAGGGTGGCCTCAAACACGCCGAGCCCCCCAGGGGCACCGGGAACCAGCAGTCCCGCGGTCCAGGCCAGGGCGAAGCCCGCCAGCCAGGCTGGCCAGCTGAGGGATGCCTGCAGGTCAAACGCGAGCAGACAGCAGGCAAACCCGGCAAAGCGCAGCAGCACGAAGGCCAGCTGGGTCAGCAGCGGAGCCAGGGGGTAGCCCGCCAGGCCTTTGCCCAGAGCTGGCGGCAGGGGATCCGTTCCCTGGGCGGCAAGCTCCCCGTCGAGCTGCAGGCGCTGGGCCTGGCGCAACTCCAGGCGCCGAAGCAACGGTGTGAGCCAGCGGGGCCAGAGCAGCAGCAAGGGCAGCAACCCCAGCAGGGCAAGCCCCCCCTGCCAGCGGGCCAGGGTGGTGAGGCTGAGGGCCGCCACCGCGGCCACCAGTGGATCGAGCAGCACCGCCACCAGGGCCAGCCCCAGGGGTGCGGGCGTGTGCAGCCCCCCCTCGGGAGAGCGCAGGCGCTGCACCCGGGCGCTGAGGTGCCAGAACCCCCCGGGCAGATACTTGCGCAGGTTGGTGGCCAGGTAGAGCTGGATCAGCTCCAGCCAGCGGGGGCGCAGACCAAGCCAGCGCAGCACCACACCCAGGCCGAGACCATTGGCCAGCAGGCTGAGCACGCTGACGCCCACCCCCAGCACCAGCCACGACCAACCCTGGGGATCCAGGCTGAGCTGAAGCATCGCCCGGCCATGGCCGAACAGGGCAGCCAGCAGAAATCCGAGGCTGAGCAGAGTGATCCACAGGGAGATCCCCCCCGGCAGCGGCGGCAGCTTGAGACCCCGGGGCCAGTTGAGCCGCCGCACCCCCTGCAGGAGGCGACCCAGGACGGGTGTCGGCAGCTGCGGGAGTTTGAGCTGGAAGCGGGAAAGCTTGATCACGGGCCGGGGGCGGGCTGGGGCGGATCGATCAGGGGAAGCACGCTGGCACGCACCTGGTCGAGCGCGAGGCCATGGCGGCGGGCCAGGGCGAGCAGATCATCATGCTCCGGTTTGGAGCGCCAGCGGCCATCCGGCAGCAGGGCCTGCTTGAGCCTCACCCGGCCGAGGGGGGTGTCCAGGGTGACCACGCGCCGGGGCAGCGCCCAGCGCTGCTCCAGGTGCTCGCGCACCCCCAGGCTGGTGCTGTGCCGCCACCAGACCAACCGCAGCCGGGTGGCCGGTGCGCCTGGAGGAACCAGCGCCGTCACCAGCCAGCCGGAGCGTCCTTTTTTCATCTGCACGGGCTGGCAGAACACCTCCAGGCCACCGGCCTCCCGCAATGCTTCCAGCAGGACAGCCAGATCTTCGGGGGTGGCATCGTCGATCTGGGCCTGCTGCACCAGCACGCTCTCCAGCTGGGGGGCGTTGGCCGGCTGGCGCTCGGTATCGGCCTGCAGGGGCTCGGCCAGCACGAGGCGCAACAGATTGGGGCGATCCAGCTGGCGGCTGCCCAGCCCAACCCCCACCCGCAGGGGCCGGTGGCCGGGCAGGGGCCCGAAGTACCCGGCCCAGCAGGCGACGAGGGCCAGACCCGTGGGGGTGGTGAGCTCGGCGGAGGGGAAACCGGCGGCGCTGGCCAGGGGAATCCCCCGGGCCCGGGCAATCTCCAGCACGGCCGGGGCAGGCAGGGGCAGCAGGCCATGGGCGGTGGACACACTGCCGTGGCCGGCGGGGGGAGCGGTGCACACCAGCTGATCCACCCCCAGGTGCAGCAAAGCCGCACAGACGCCCACCACATCCACCAGGGCATCGATCGCCCCCACCTCGTGGAAGTGCACCGCCTCCGGCGGCTGGCCATGCACCACCCCCTCCGCCTCGGCCAGCAGGGAGAACACCCCCAGCACCCGCTCCCGCAGGGCCGGCGGCAGTGCCGCCTGCTCCAGCTGGGGGCGCAGGCGGCTCCAGTGGCGATGGACTGGCTGCGGCTCAAGGGCCCGCACCTCCAGATGGAGGCCGCGCAGCCCCTGGCTGCGCCGCTCCTCCAGCTCCAGCCGGTAACGGCCGCTGAGCCCCAGGGCCGCCAGCGGCTGTTCGACCACATTGGGGGGTACCCCCAGATCGAACAGGGCCGCCAGAAGCATGTTGCCGGCCAGGCCCGTGGGGCAATCGATCAGGGCCAGGGCCATGTCAGGCCTCTGCCGGTGCCTGGGCAGGGAGTGGAGCCGGCACGGGACGACCCAGCCGGGGGGCCGTGAGCAGGAGGCGGTCGGCTTCCTGCTCCAGCTCAAGGCGCTGCCGGCGCAGCTGCTGCTCGATCTCCCGGCGGGCCCGCCGCTGTTCCCGCTGGGCGGTGTCCACGTCGTAACCCGAGAGGCCCCAGAGCCGGCCCAACAGGGCGCGATCGTCGGCGCCGCCGGCGCTGCCGCCGTAGATCACCTGTTCGGCGGCCATGCCGGCCTGCAGCACCCGGCTCCAGCGGCGCAGTTCAGGCAGCGGCAGCTTGGCGTGGTCCGGCGGAGAAAATTCAGTGACGCCGCCAGCGGCCACCCCGGCCCGCAGGCAGGCCAGGCTGCCGATCAGCACGCGACTCACCGCCATCCCCTCAGCCCCGGCCACCAGCAAGTGGCCGGCCTCATGCACGGCGATCCGGCGCAGGCGAGCCTGGCCACCCGGCAGGGCTTCAGCCAGCAGGTGACCACCACGGCCGGAGAAGGATGCGGCATCCAGGCTGAGCGCGCCCAGGAGCAGGCCCACCCCCATGGCGATCCACCAGGGTGAGAGGCCCACCAGGGGACCCACCACCGCCACCAGGGTGACCAGCACCACAGCTGCACCAGCGGCCAGGGGGGAGGTCATCGGCGCTGGCCGGTCGTCAACGGCCGGGGCGGGTCACCGCCGAGCGGGGCACGGCCCGGCTGCGCTCGCCGGCGGGCGGAGCGGCCTGCGGCTTGCGGCCGCCGGCAGGTCGGCCATCGCGGCGCCCCTGCCCCTTGCCACCCCGATTGCCCCGTTGCACCACCGGCGCGATCACCTCGAAGCGCTCCACCAGCAGCTGCTGGCCCTGGCGGCGACCCTCGATGGCCACGAAGTGGCGCAGGTGCTCCAGCGGGATCTCCCCGCGCAGCTGCAATTTGAACGGGGCGGGGCGCTGGCCATCGGCCCGGGGCAGCTGGCGCACCTTGATCACCAGATCACCGGTTTCGGGCTTGGTGAAGATCAGCTCACCCCGCACAGAGAAATAGTCATCGCCCTCGGGCAGGGCATCGGTGGGGAGCTCAGCACCGGTGGGGAGCTCAGCACTGTTCGACTCACCCTCGGCAGTCTGGTCGGCGGTGGAGGGGGAGCTGGCCAGGGTGCTCGGCTCCCAGATGCCCACCAGCTGGAGGTGCAGACCGCCCTGCTCCCGGCAGCGCGGGTAGGCCACCCAGAGGTGGGGCTGGGCGAGATCGAGGTGACGCCGCATCAGGGTGAGCAGGCGACCCAGCACCACCGCTTCGATCTGCTCCCCGTCCTCGGTATGGATCTGGCCGCGGGTGATCTGATCGGCTTCGGCGGGCACGTAGGTGCCCCGCACCACGCCGATGGCCCGGTACTGGAGCGGCTCGCTGACCGGGGGGATGGGGTGGGCGATGGGATGGGGGCGCATGCCGACAATGTAAGGGGCTCATGCCCAGGGCCGGCCGGGCAGACTGACACCGTGCCACCGCGATCCGGCTGGATGCCCCCCGTTTCTTCCAGGCGCGCTCTCTGGCTGGGCAGTGGTGTGGCCGCCCTGGCGGCCGCCAGCCTGGGGCTGGGCTGGTGGCTCGGCCAACTGCACAGCGCTGGGCCTGGCAATGGCAACCGCCCTGGCCTGGAGCGGGACGTGGCCCAGCTGGTCGGCCGGATGGAGAAAGGTGAGGCCAGCCCGGTGGAGCAGCAGCGACTGCTGGAACTGCTGGTGGCTCTGAACCGTCGAGCCGAGGCCATCCCGCTGCTGGAACGCCTCGCCGACCAGGCTCCCCAGCGCTGGCAGCTGCGGCTGCTGCTGGCCGAGCTGCGCCGGGACCAGAACGACCGCCCCGGGGCCGAACGGGAACTGCGCCAGTTGCTCAGCGCCCGCCCCGACCAGATCGAGGGCCTGCAGCTGCTGGCCCTGATCCAGCTGGAGACAGGCCGGGCGGCCGAAGCCCAGGCCCAGCTGGAGCGGGCCCTCAAGCGCGCCAGCGAACCCAGCCTGAAGCCGGCGGCGCTGTCGATCGGCCTGCTACTGGCCCAGGTGCACCAGTGGGCAGGCCAGGCCGCCAGGGCGGATGCCCAGCTGCTGGAGCTGGCCGGCCGTTTTGTCGACGATCCCAGACCCCTGCTCGCCCGGGCCCTGTTGCAGAAGGAGAGGGGGGATCTGGCGGCAGCTCAGCAGACCCTGGCGGAGGCCAGGGGCCGGCAGAGCAACACAGCGGTTCAGCAGCAGATCGAGCGGGTGGCCGCCGCCTGGGGGATGGAGACCCTCAAGGGGCCTGGATCAGGCTCGAGCCCGGCCCCACCGGCTGGGGCTGGGGCTGGAAGTCCCTGAGGGCCGCATCGATGGCGTCGGAGGGCGGGGTGGCGTTATCAAACGCACTGGCCCGCCGCAGCCGGTTCATCAGGTCGATCGGATTGGCGGCATCCAGGGCAGAGTTGCGGGAGGGCACGCCGATGCCGGCGTCGAGCTCCCGCTGCTGCTGGGGGGAATCAATCGTCTGCCCGTAACCCTGCACCTGGGCTTGCCCGGGGGAGGGGGCGGCCAGCAGCAGGGGCAGGGCACACAACCAGGGCAGGGCCGCCTGCGCCAACGGCCTGGGGGCGAGAAGGCGATGGACGGACATGGGCTGGCTTGCCGGCATCAAGACCCATGCTAGGGGCGCTTCACCGGGAACCATGCGCATCGCCAGCTGGAACGTGAATTCGGTGCGCACCCGCCTCGACCAGGTGCAGGCCTGGTTGCGCCAGGAACTGCCCGAGGTGCTCTGCCTGCAGGAAACCAAGGTGGACGACCCCCTGTTTCCCCACCAGGCCTTCGCCGAGCTGGGCTACAGCGCTGCCATCAGCGGCCAGAAGGCCTACAACGGCGTGGCCCTGCTCAGCCGCCAGCCCCTGGAGGACGTGCGGATCGGCTTCAGCGCCCTGCTGGCCGGCGATGGGGAGGCATCCCGGCTGGACGACCAGAAGCGGGTGATCAGCGCGCGGCTCGATGGGCTGCGCATCCTCAACCTCTACGTGCCCAACGGCAGCGCGCTGAAGAGCGAAAAGTACGCCTACAAATTGCAGTGGCTGGCGTGCCTGGGCCGCTACCTGGCCGCCCAGGCGGCCCAGGGGGAGCCCCTGGTGATGTTGGGCGATTTCAACATCGGTCCCGAGGATCGGGATCTGCCCAACCCCGAGCGGCAGACCGGCGGAATCATGGCCAGCGCCGCCGAGCGCCAGGCGCTGCGGGCGGTGCTGGGGGAGCGGCTGCACGACGTGTTCCGGGTGTTCGAGCCGGAAACGGGCCACTGGAGCTGGTGGGACTACCGCAGTGGCGCCTGGGAGCGGGACCAGGGCTGGCGGATCGATCACATCTATCTGGATGCGGAACTGCTGGAGTTGGCCACCGGCTGCCTGATCCACAAGGCCACCCGTGGCAACCCCCAGCCCAGCGACCACGCCCCCGTGGTGGTGAACCTGGCCTGGCCGCCCGCCGGCGACGAGGGCAAAGACGATCCGGACTGGTGAGGGAACACGGAGCAACCATGGGCTGGGCCGCCCCAGACCATCCGCATCAGAACACCACCGCCTCCTCGGGCAGGGCCACGCCTGCGGACCGCAGCACCTGCACCCGGCGGGCCGATTCAGCACAGCTGCGGGGGGTGGGGAAGATCTTGCCGGGGTTGGCACGGGCGTGGGGATCCAGAGCCCGGCGCAGCAGCTGCATCGTGGCCAGGTCGTCCGGGGTGTACATCCAGTCGAGGTAACAGCGCTTGTCGCTGCCGATGCCGTGCTCGCCGCTGATGCTGCCGCCTGCCTCCACGCACAGGCGGAGTATCTCGCCGCCCAGCTCCTGCACCCGCTCACGCACACCGGCTTCGCCGTCGCGGTAGAGGATCAGGGGGTGGAGATTGCCGTCGCCGGCATGGAACACGTTGGCCACCGGCAGGCCATGGCGCTGGCTGAGCCCGTCGATGGCGGCCAGCACCCGCGGCAGGGCGCTGCGGGGCACCACGCCGTCCTGGAGGTAGTAGCTGGGGAAACGCCGGCCCAGGGCGGAGATGGCCGACTTGCGCCCCTTCCACAGGCGGACCCTCTCCACCTCCTCCCAGGCCTGGCGCACCTGGCGGGCGCCGGCCTGGCGGCAGAGGCGCTCGGTGAGCTCTGCGGCGGCCAGCACCTCGCGCTGCTGGCCATCGAGCTCGATCAACAGCACGGCCGCCGCATCGGGCGGATACTCCGGCTCAGTGCCCCCGCCGTCGGCGGACTTGGCGGCGAGGTAGTCGTTCACCGCCTCAATGGTGAGCCGGTCCATCATTTCCATGCCGGCCGGCAGCACGCCGGCGGCCGTGACCAGCCGCACCGCCTCGCCGGCGGCCTCCATGCTGCTGAAATCGGCCAGCAGCACCGCCACGCTCTGGGGTGCCCGGAGAAGGCGCAGGGTGATGGCGGTGGCGATGCCGAGGGTGCCCTCGCTGCCGATGAAGGCGCCGCGGATGTCGAGCTCGGGCGACTCGTCCAGCTCGCCGCCCAGCTGGGTGATGGTGCCGTCCGGCAGCACCACCTCCAGCCCCAGCACGTGGTTGCTGGTCACGCCGTACTTGAGGCAGTGCACCCCACCGGAGTTCTCGGCCACATTGCCGCCGATGCTGCAGGCCACCTGGCTGGAGGGATCGGGGGCGAAGTAAAAGCCATCGCCCGCCACCGCCCGGGTGACCCAGCTGTTGATCACACCGGGCTGCACCACCACCCGCCGATTGGGCAGGTCTACCTGCAGCACCCGGCGCATGCGGCTGGTGGCCACCACCAGCGCCTCCGTCTCGGCCACGGCGCCGCCGGAAAGACCGGTGCCACTGCCGCGGGCCACAAACGGCACACCCTGCTCATGACAGATGCGCAGCACGGCCGCCACTTGCTCCGTCGTTTCCGGCAACACCACCAGGGGGGGCTGGTGGCGGTGGAGGGTGAGGCCATCGCAGTCGTAGGCCAGGAGCTCCTGGCGGGCGGCCACCACGGCGCGCCGGGGCAGGACCTGGCACAGCCGTCGCTGCAGCGAGGCCCAGTCGTGGCTCACAGGTGAAGAAATGATCCGGACTGCGGCAGGAGCGTGGGGGCGAACCGGCAGGTTCTGGGTCAGGATAGGCAGCGGTTTTGCTCCCACCCACCGGGATCCGCCTTGACTTCGGCACCTGCTTCGGCCCCCGCCTTGAACACCACCCGCTCCCAGGCGATCTTCAGCGCCGCCCAGACCCTGATGCCCGGGGGAGTGAGTTCCCCGGTGCGCGCGTTCAAGTCGGTGGGTGGCAACCCGATCGTGTTCGACCGCGTCAAGGGCGCCTACGCCTGGGATGCGGATGGCAACCGCTACATCGACTACATCGGCAGCTGGGGCCCGGCCATCTGCGGCCACGCCCACCCTGAGGTGATCGCCGCCCTGCACGAGGCCCTCGACAAGGGCACCAGCTTCGGCGCCCCCTGCGAACTGGAGAACCAGCTGGCCGAGTTGGTGATCGCCGCCGTGCCCAGCGTGGAGATGGTGCGCTTTGTGAACAGCGGCACCGAGGCCTGCATGTCGGTGCTGCGGCTGATGCGCGCCTTCACCGGTCGGGAAAAGATCATCAAGTTCGAAGGCTGCTACCACGGCCACGCCGACATGTTCCTGGTGAAGGCCGGCTCCGGCGTGGCCACCCTGGGCCTGCCCGACTCCCCGGGGGTGCCCCGCAGCACCGCCGCCAGCACCCTCACGGCCCCTTACAACGACCTGGAGGCCGTGAAGCGGCTGTTCGCCGAGAACCCGGGTGAGATTGCCGGTGTGATCCTTGAGCCGGTGGTGGGAAATTCCGGCTTCATCCCGCCGGTGCCCGGTTTCCTGGAGGGCATCCGCGAGCTCACCAAGGAGAACGGCGCCCTGCTGGTGTTCGACGAGGTGATGACCGGCTTCCGCATCAGCTACGGCGGTGCCCAGGCCAGGTTCGGGATCACCCCCGATCTCACCACGATGGGCAAGGTGATCGGCGGCGGTCTGCCGGTGGGTGCCTACGGCGGCCGGGCGGAAATCATGGCCTTGGTGGCCCCGGCCGGCCCGATGTACCAGGCCGGCACGCTCAGCGGCAACCCGCTGGCCATGACCGCCGGCATCAAAACGCTGGAGCTGCTGAAACAGCCCGGCACCTATGAGCGTCTTGACGCGATCACCAAGCGGCTGATCGGCGGCATCCTCGACGCCGGCAAATCCGCCGGCCTGCCGATCACCGGCGGCTCGATCAGCGCCATGTTCGGCTTCTTCCTCTGCGATGGGCCCGTGCACAACTTCGAGCAGGCCAAGGCCGCGGATGCCGCCCGCTTCGGCAAGCTGCACCGCGCCATGCTCGAACGTGGCGTGTACCTGGCGCCGAGCGCCTTCGAGGCCGGCTTCACCTCCCTGGCACACTCCGACGAGGACATCGACGCCACCATCGCCGCCTTCCGCGACTGCTTCGCGGCGGTGGCCTGAGCAGAAGCCGGCCATGGCCCAGCCAGCCAGCGGGGCTTCAGTGAGCAAACCCCTCACCTGGCAAGGGCTGCGCCAGGCCCTGGGCCCCGGCATCCTGCTCGCTGGCGCCGCCATCGGCGGCTCCCACCTGGTGGCATCCACCCAGGCCGGAGCCCGCTATGGCCTGGGGCTGCTGGGCCTGGTGCTGCTCGCCAACCTGTTCAAGTACCCGTTCCTGCTGGTGGGCAGCCGCTTCACAGCGGTGAGCGGTCTGAGCCTGCTGGAGGGCTACCAGCGCCAGCGAGCCTGGTACCTGCCCGTGTACCTGCTGATCACCTTCACCACCGGCGTGGCCAACATCGCCGCAGTCACCGCCGTGGCCGGCAGCCTGGCCACCAGCTTCCTGCCGGGCAGCCCGGTGGCGCTGGCCCTGGCGATCCTGTTGGTGGGGCTACTGCTGCTGTTGCTGGGCCACTACCGCAGCCTCGACCGCTTCAGCAAACTGGTGGTGCTGCTGCTGGTGGTGAGCACCGTGGTGGCCACCGCCGCCATCCTCTGGCAGGGGCCGGTGGCCGAGGGTCCGGATTTCTTTTCCCCCAGTCCATGGACCGCGGCGGCCCTGCCCTTCCTGGTGGCCCTGATGGGCTGGATGCCCTGTCCTCTCGACCTGGCGGCCTGGTCTTCGCTGTGGATCTATGCCCGTGAAGAGGATTCCGGCCACCGGGGCAGCCAGGCGGAAGTGGAGGCTGACTTCAACCTCGGCTACCTGGCCACCGTGATGATGGCCGCGCTGTTTCTGCTGCTGGGCGCCTGGGTGATGCACGGCACCGGCAAGCAGTTTTCAGCCGCCGGCGGGCCCTTCGCCCAGCAGTTGATCCAGCTCTACACCGCCAGTCTGGGCAGCTGGGCCACCCCGTTGATCGCCGCTGCGGCCTTCACCACCATGGCCAGCACCAGCCTCACCTGCCTGGATGGCTACCCGCGCGCTGCCTCGGCCGGGGTGCGGTTGCTGCGGGGATTCACGGGGCAGGCGGTGCACGACCGCCGCGATCACCAGGTCTGGATCCTTCTGCACTTCGGCCTCGCCGCCGCCGTGATCGGGCTCTGGCCGGGCTCGATGGGCACGCTCGTGCAGCTGGCAATGATCGTGTCGTTCCTCACCACCCCGGTGCTGGCCTGGATGAACCTGCGGGTGATCCAGGGACGCCAGGTGGCACCGGCCCAGCGGCTGGGGCCGGCGCTGCTCTGGATTGCCCGGCTTGGGCTAGTGGTGCTGAGCGTGTTTGTGTTGCTGTTCCTGCTCACCTTGCTGGCCGGCTGAGGGCTGGAGAAACAGGCGAACCCAGGCTTCAACCACGCGGGATGGATAAAACTGCGTTGAATCACCGCTCGAATCCGCTGCAGCCAAACGCATTCTGTAGCCGCAAGACACCAGAAAGGACCAGCCCCAATCCTGCAGCGCGCTTCACCCCCGCATGGCGAAAGCCCAACCTCGACGACAGAGCGATCGTGCGTATGATGACCATCAAATCAATCGCAAGATCATGCTCACCGGATCAGAGCTTCTGGCCAAAGTCAAAGAGCTTGGCGATGCCTCCAAGTCCGAACTGGTTCGGGCGTGTGGCTACGTGAGCGTCAAGAAGGACGGCGGCGAACGGCTGAACTTCACCGCCTTCTATGAGGCCCTGCTGGAAGCCAAGGGGATGTCCCTCGGCGAGGGGGGCGGCAAAGGCCGGGCCAAAGCCGGGCGCAGCCTGAGCTATGCCACAAAGGTGCAGTTCAACGGCAACCTGCTGGTGGGCAAGGCCTACACCGCCCAGTTGGGCCTGGAGCCTGGCGATGAATTCGAGATCAAACTGGGCCGCAAGCAGATCAAACTGATTCCGCTGGGCTCCCTTGAGGAAGACGAGGTCGCTGCCTGATCGTTCACCGCCACCCTCTGCGACACCTGCCCGGCACCAGTTGCTCTGGTTCAGAGCACCGCTCAGCTGGCGCTGCCATCGCCATAGGCCACCACGCAGGCGGCGTTGAGCAGGTGGGCATTGGCGGCAGTGGCCGGCACTCCATTGAGCGTGCCCTGGCGGCAGTTGCCGCTGAGGGTTTCGCTGTTTGCACCAGCAGCCCAGGTGAAGGTCACCGAATCGGGTGCGAGTGCCTTCACCGAGGCGTAGTTGAGCTGGTATGTGGTCTGCGGCACCACGATCACGGTGGATTGCTGAGCAGCAGCCGCATTCACCGAACTGGTCACTGCTGCAGCCGTGGCCATGCCGGCCACGCCCCAGGCCAGCGGTGCGGTGCCGTACCAGCCATAGGTCCACGGCCGCGCCGCCCAGTAACCGCCAGTGGCCCAGCTGGCATGCCAGACACCTCCGCCGTACACACCGGGTCCAGGCCTGCCCACGCCCACTCCGGGGCGCACGCCGGCACCAGGGGCACCCCAACCGGCCCCTGGACGGACGCCAGCTCCCGATGCCGGCCCGCCAACACCACCAGCACCCACCCCGGGCCGCATGCCGGCCCCAGGGGCACCCAGGCCAGCTCCGGGGCGCACTCCAGCCCCTGATCCAGGGCCGCCGAGGCCGCCGCCAAGCCCAGGCCGTGCCCAGGCCGCAGAGCCGCCCAACAGCAACAGCGTCAGCCCGCAAGCCGGCAGCAGAACGGGGCGAATGCTTCGCTGAACCATGGCGTCAGGGTTGGAGGTGAACAGGGCCAGGGGCCTGCCCTTACGGCTAGCCATGCCCTTCATGGGGTGTCAAGAGAATCCCTCTTTAGGACTCCCCCAGCGCCTCCCCCAGGGCCTCCGCCACGGCCCGCTGGAACACCGCTTCCTCCGGGGTGATGCCGGTCCAGCGCTGGAAGATCTGCATCGCAAGCTGCACCAGCATCTCCACCCCATCCACCACCGGGCAGCCGCGCTCACGGGCCGTGGCCAGAAACGGTGTGATCCGCGGGTTGGTGATCACATCCACCACCGTGCAGGTGGGATCCACGGTGGCCCACTGCAGCGGCACCGGCTCCAGCTCCGGTGCACAGCCCAGGTGGGTGGCATTCATCAGCAGCGTGGTACCGGCCGGCACCGCCACCTCCCCCTGCCACGGCTGCCACACCGCCGGCACGCCGCTGGCGCGCGTCACGGTGGCGGCCACCTCCTCGCCCTGCTCCTGCCGCCGCGTCACCAGGGTGAGCTGGGCCACACCGGCCCAGGCCAGTTCCACCGCCATGGCCCGGCCGGCGCCGCCCGCCCCCAGCATCACCACCCGCTGCCCCGCCAGCGGCGTGACCTTCTCGATCGCCTTCACCACCCCTTTGCCGTCATTGTTGTGGCCGATCAAACGGCCGTTCTCGATCGTGAGGTAATTGGCCGCACCGATCGCCTTCACGTCGTCGTCGACCTCATCCAGCAGCGGGATCACGGCGACCTTCCAGGGCACCGTGATGCCCATGCCCCGAAAGCCCAGCGGCCGCAGCGCCTTCACCGCCAGGGCCAGGTCGGCTTCGGTGGCGATGTCGTTCTTCCAGAACTGCCACGGCAGTCCGTAGTGGCCATACACGGCATCGAACATCCGATCGATCGGGTTTTCGGCCACCGGATGGCCGAGCATGCCGGTCATCTGCTTCTGGGGAGGGATCACGGCGGGGAAGCGACTGCCCTCAGATTGGCAAGGGCCCGGCGGAGGTGGGACAGGTCCCCGAAGCGCTCACACAATGACCCGCAGCGCCCTGTTGTGCATACCTTGACGGCAACAGCACTGTAGCCATGGCGCCGGAACGGTTCTTCCTGGAACTCGATCCACCGGGGAACACCAGCGCCGAGCTGCCCCATGTGGTGATCGTGGGCGGCGGGTTCGCCGGGCTCAAGGCCGCCCAGGCCCTGCGGGGCAAGCCGTTGCGGGTGACGCTGATCGACAAGCGCAACTTCAACCTCTTCCAGCCCCTGCTCTACCAGGTGGCGACAGGCCTGGTGTCGGAGGCCGACGTGGCCTCGCCCCTGCGCCAGCTGCTGGGCAAGGCCCCGAACATCCAGATCCTGCTCGGGGAGGTAGAGGAGATCGATCCCACGGCCAAGGAGGTGGTGTTCAACGATCGGCGCTTCCGCTACGACCACCTGATCCTAGCCACCGGCTCCGGCAGCACTTACTTCGGCCATGAAGAGTGGCGGCCCGAGGCGCCGCCGATGAAGATCATTGAACACGCCGACGAGATCCGGCGGCGGGTGCTGATGGCCCTGGAGGAAGCCGAGCAGACCCCCGATCCCCAGCGCCGCCAGCTGCTGCAGACCGTGCTGGTGATCGGCGCCGGTCCCACTGGCTGCGAGTTGGCCGGCTCGGTGGTGGATCTGATGAAGAACGCCGTGGCCAACGAGTTCAAGCAACTCGACCCGAGCCACAGCAAGGTGGTGCTGATCGACCCGGGCGAGCGGGTGCTGCGGGCCATGCATCCCAGCCTGTCGGCGGCCGCCGGAAGCTACCTGCAGTCGCTGGGGGTGGAGCTCGAGCTCGGCGGCAGGGTGCAGTCGATTGAGGGCGGCAGGGTGACCCTCAGCCAGAAAGGGGCTGATGGCAGCACCAGCACCCGCACGATCGAAGGCGGCACCGTGTGCTGGACCGCGGGTGTGCGCGCCTCCCACCTGGGCAAGCTGCTGGCGGAACAGACCGGCTGCGAGGTGGACCGGGGCGGCCGGGTGGTGGTGCAGGCCGACTTCTCGATCCCGGACCATCCTGAGATCCGTGTGGTGGGCGACCTGTGCAGCTACAGCCACACCGCCGACGCCAAACCCCTGCCCGGCATGGCCGGGCCGGCCGTGCAGATGGGCACCTGGGTGGCCCGCGACATCCTGGCCCGCATTCAGAACCGCAAGCACGCCCCGTTCCGCTTCACCGATTTCGGCAGCATGGCCGTGATCGGCCGCACATACGCCGTGGCCGACCTGCGCGGCCTGCGGCTGAGCGGCTTCCCCGGCTGGCTGCTCTGGGGCGTCGCCCACCTGGCCTTCATGCCCGACACCGAGAACCGCCTCACCCTGCTCACCAAGTGGCTGTGGCAGATCGCCACCAACCAGCGGGCCGCCCTCGTGATCACCGGCCGGCCCGGGCAGCACATGGGCGTGGAAGTGGGTCTGGAACGGCGTGAACTGGCCTCACCCTCGGCGCTGGTGGAAGCGGCCCAGAATTAAGGCGATCAGGTCCACCCCGTCCCTGCTGATGGGCCTGGTGCCGATCTGCTTGGCTGGCGAGGGTGGCTGAAGAACGTGGCTGAACTGGAAGCGGCACTGGATGCCCTCGGCCACTCGCTGCTGCAGCTAGACCGCGGCTTCGAGATCCTGCTGCTGATGGGGCTATCGATGTCGCTGGCCCACCTGTTCGCCCTGGTGGCGAACCAGCTCACCCCGCGCCAGATCGTGGTGCAGTTGCTGCTGGATGCCCTGGTGCTGGCGGTGGCCCTGCTGCTGGCCACCCTGGTGGACATGGCGCTGCTCGCCCTGGTGGTGGAGGGGCCGCTGCAGCCCCGGGCGCTGTTCGAGAGCCTGGGGGCCGCCCTGCTCCCCGGCGTGTTCTACGTGCTGGTGGCGGCGCCCTACGTGAGCGACCTGATCGCGGTGACCATCTGGGTGCTGATCCACCTGAACGTGGTGGCCCTGCTGCAGGCCCGCTTCGATCTGGAGGCTGGAGTGGCCCTGGCGCTGGCCACCCCCGGCTACGCCCTGGCCCTGCTGCTGGTGAGCGCGCTTTTCTACCAGGGCTGGCAGCGGGGCTACCGGCGGCTGGCCGACACCCTGGGCCGATGAGAGGACGGGCCACCCGCTTCTTTGCCCTGGGGCGGCGCTGGCTGCGGATCAGCCTGAGCGGCTGCCTGGTGCTCGGCGCTGTGCTGGTGGGCGCGGCCCTGGTGCGGGGAGGGCTGGAGCGCCTGGGCCTGGACCCCGGCAACGACCTGCAGGAGCTGGCCCTGCTGCTGGCCTGGCTGGTGGGGCTGCTGGTGCCGCTCGCGGGCATCTACTCGGTGGCCGGGCAGTACGCCTTCTGGAACGGCTGGCTGGGGGGCCTGCCCGATCCGGCCAGTCTGTTCGCCCCGGCCGATCAGCCGCTGGCCGCCTCCGCCGAAACCCCAACGGCTGCCGATCGGTTTGTGGTGTATCTCGACGGCATCCACCAGAGCACGGAGGAGCACCCGCCGCGGGTGGCGGCCCTGCTGGCGGAGCTGAGAGCCCAGCTCCCCGCTGGCACCGAGCTGATCGAGGGGGTGCAGACCTACACAATCAGTCCGGCGGAGCTGGCGGCCGATGCCGGCAGTCGCTGGTTCTGGCGGCGCCTGTTCGCCCTGCAGGAGAGCCACCCCAATCCGCTGGTGAACTGGACCTGCGGGGCCCTGGTGCAGGCCAACAACGTGATCAAGGTGGGCATCTCCGCCGACCGGCGCTATGGGCCGATCCTCAACTACGAGCTGGCCCTGAAAGTGGCCCAGCGGCTGGTGGAGGCCGGTCTTCGCCGGGGCAGCGGCCAGCGGATCGTGCTGCTGGGTTACAGCGGCGGCGGCGAGATGGCCATGGCCATGGCCGATGTGCTGCAAGTGCTCTGCCGCTGCCCAGTGCAGATCGTCACCTGCTGCGGCGTGTTCAGCGGCAACCAGCGCCTCGACCAGGTGGCCGGCATCGCCATGGTGGTGGGCAGCCGCGATCCTGTGGCTGCCCTCGGGCCGCTGCTGTTTCCCGGCCGCTCCCCCCTGCTTCCCCTCTCCAACTGGAACAAGACCCGCTTCGCCGGGCGCGTGAGACGGGATGTGGTGGCAGGCATGGGCCACAACGGACGCATCGGCCCTTTCTCACCCCGGCACCGCAGTGCCGTGGTGGCGCTGATCCTGCGCCAGCTGGCCTGGATGGATCAGACCAGCTAGGGGCAGAACAGCCCGAGCAGATGGTCGCTGACCCGCAGGGCATGGGCGATCACCGTGAGGCCGGGACCCACCGCCGGACAGCTGGGGAACACGGACGCGTCGGCGATCCAGAGGTTGACCAGTTCATGGCAGCGGCCCTGCAGATCCACCACCGAGCTGGCGGGATCGCTGCCTATCCGACAGGTGCCGCAGGCGAATCCCATCACGCTCAGGGGCGCCTCACCGCGGGGATAGATCGGCGCCCGCTGTACCACCTCGGTGAGGGGGTCAGCCTCGGTCTTCTGGATCGTGTCCAGCCAGCGGTACACCAGCCGGTCGTGGGCCTCGCGGTTGTTGGCGATGTAAGCCACGTCGATGCGGTCACCCTTCACCGTCACCCGGTTGTCGGGGTCAGGCAGCACCGCCGTCATCGCCCACCAAGTGATCGAGCGGTCGGCCAGCCATTCCAGCGCCCCATCGGGCAGCAGCCGGCTCACCAGAGAGAGCAGCGGCGGCGACTCGGCAAACAGCGGGTCCTGCAGCACGCCGCCACCGTTACGGATCGAACCGAGGGCGTAATCGACGTTCTTGTCGCCCCAGTAGTAATCGGTGAGGCCCAGGGCAGGGGCGTAGCGCCCAGAGTTAGGGGCGTTGGCCCGCTGCAGGATCGCCGTGAGTTGGGGCTTCATCAGGTTGCGGCCCACCTGGCCGGAGCCATTGGCCAGGCCGTCGGGGTGGCGCTCACCGGCCGATCGCAGCAGGATCGCGGCACTGTTGATGGCTCCGGCCGCCAGCACCACCTGCTGGCCCTTGAATAGCCAGCGGTCATCGCCGATGCTCGCCTCCACGGCCTTCACCTCCTGGCCGGAGGCATCCACATGCAGGGCCTCCACAAGCGCCCCAGTGCGCAGCATCGCCGGAATCGCCCCCGGTCTGGAGGGGGCTAGGGCCCGCTCCAGACCGAACAGCTCGGCATCGCCCGTGGGATCGTGCGCGCTCTCGCTCCAACTCAGGGGCAGGCTGTAGGGGTGGACTCCCTGGCGTTGCAGGTCACCGCGCAGCGTTTCCAGGACCGGCTCCAGCGGCCGGGGGACATGCGGGTAGGCAGCAGCGCGGGGTGGGGCGGTGGGGTCCTCACCCGCCATCCCGTGCACGCGGTAGATGCTCTCGGCCCGGTCGTAGTACGGGGCCAGATCGCAATAGCGCAGCCCCCAGTCCGGGGAGCGGCCCTCCTGCATCGCCACCCCCTCGAACTCGGCCTCGCGCAGCCGCTCCAGCACCGCCGCCCAAATCTTGGTGTTGCCACCGCGGGCGTACACCATCTGGGGGTTGAAGGGATCTCCGTCGCTGCCGAACCAGGGGGCTTCGGGGTGGTAGCGCTGCTTGCGAAACAGGTCGATATCGGCCACGTTCTGATCCAGCAGCGGCAGCCGGTGGCCGCGCTCCAGCACCAGCACCCGCCGCCCTGCTTCGGCCAGTTCGGCCGCCAAGGTGCCGCCGGCAGCGCCGCTGCCAATCACCACCACATCGTAGAGAGTGTCGTCAATGATCATCGCGATCGCCTCATGAACGCTGCCACACGTAGATCAGCACAAACAGGATGATCCAGATCACATCCACGAAGTGCCAGAAGAGCGACACCATCGTGACGCCCGCATCGCCGCTGTCGTAGTTACCAGGGCGGAAAGAACGGATCAGCATCAATCCCATCAGCAGCACACCAGTGATCACATGCAGGCCATGAAAACCGGTGAGCAGATAAAAGCTGCCCCCGTAGATCCCGCTCTGCAAGGAGAAGGGCAGGCCGGCCCACTCCACCGCCTGGCCGAACACGAAATAGGCCCCCATCGCCATCGTGAGCCCCCACAGGGCCCGAAAGGCCCAGAGGTTCTGGCGCCGCAGGGCCCGCTCGGCGAAATAGGCCACGAAGCTGCTACTCACCAGGATCACCGTGTTGATCAACGGCTCGCGCACCTCGAGGCCCTCCACCCCCTCGGGCAACCACACGGGCGAGGACGACTTGAGCACGGCGTACCCGGCAAAGAAAGCCAGGAAGATGACGCTTTCCGAGAGCAGGAAGATCACCATGCCGGTGAGGTTGTAGCCGCCATGGCCGTGGTGACCGCCGGGCTCCAGCGGAGCGGACGGGGGGCTGACCAGTGGGGAACTGCTCATCGGATCAGGCCTCCTGGGCGCGGGCGACGTAATGGGCTTCGTTCTCCACCAGCGGCCGATCCAGGCCATAGCCGTAGGGGCCGCTGATCACCGTGGGCACGTCATCTTCGAAGTTCTCGGCCGGCGGCGGAGAGGGCAGCAGCCACTCCAGGCCGATGGCATGCCACGGATTGGCAGGCGCCCTGGGCCCCCGCGCCCACGAGCTCACCATGTTGAGGATGAAGGGAATCGTGGCCACCCCCACCAGAAACGCCCCGAGGCTGGCGAGCACGTTGGCCAGGGCGAATTCCGGGTCGTAGGAGGCCACCCGGCGCGGCATCCCCATCAGCCCGGCCCAGTGCATGGGCAGGAAGTTGAGGGCGCTGCCCACAAAGGTGAGGGCGAAGTGCAGTTTGCCGAGGCCTTCGTAGTACATTCGACCGGTGAACTTGGGGAACCAGTGGTAGATCGCTGCGAACACTCCGAAGGTGATGGTGTTGAAAATCACATAGTGAAAGTGGCCCACCACGAAATAGGTGTTGCCCACATGGATATCAACGGGAACGGTGGCCAGCATGATGCCGGTGATACCGGCAAAGATGAAGTTCACTAGCCCTCCCAGGCAGAACAGCATCGGCGTGCTCAACCGCAGCCTGCCGCGCCAGAGGGTGGCGATCCAGGCAAACACCTTGATGCCGGTGGGAACGGCAATCAGCATGGTGGTGACCATGAACAGGTTGCGCATCCACTGGGGGGTGCCGCTGTAGAACATGTGGTGCACCCACACGATCAGACTGAGTCCGGTGATGGCGAAGGAAGCGATCGCCACCACCTCGTAGCCGAACAGCGGCTTGCGGGCATACACCGGAAAGAGGTCGGAGAAGATGCCGAACACCGGCAGCACCATCACATAGACCGCCGGATGGGAATAGAACCAGAAGAAATGCTGGTACAGCATCGGATCTCCGCCGCCCTCCGGCCTGAAGAAGCTGGTGCCAAAGCTGAGGTCGAACAGCAGCATCAGCGCCCCGCCAGTGAGCACCGGCAGGCCCACCAACTGGATCGTCTGGGCGGCTAGGGCAGTCCAGCAGAAGATCGGCATGCGAAAGAAGGTCATTCCCGGCGCCCGCATGCGCAGAATCGTGGTGCAGAAGTTCACGGCCCCCATGATTGAGCTCACACCCGAGAGGGCCACCGCCAGGATCCAGAGGAACTGACCATTGATGAAATGGCCCAAGGGGTTCTGCAGGCTCACCGGTGGATAGGCCCACCAGCCCGAACTCGAGGGACCTCCCGGGATCAGGAAACTGGCCATCAGGATCACCCCGAACACGGGAAACAGCCAGAAGGCCGCGGCATTCAGCCGCGGAAAAGCCATGTCCGGCGCACCGATCATCGGGGGAATCAACAGGTTGTTGAAGCCATTGAGAATCGGGAACAGAAACAGGAACAGCATCACCGTTCCGTGCATCGTGTAGAGGCCATTGTATACGTTGGGATCCACCAGATCGGCCGGCGGAGTGATTAGCTCACCTCGCATGATCATCGCCAGCAGACCACCAATCAACAGGAAGAATAGCGCCGTAACGATATACTGAATGCCAATCACCTTGGCATCGGTGTTGAAACTGAAGAAGCGCTTCCAGTTGTCGGGCGCCCCCGGTACCGGGTGGGGTGCCTTGAGTACCCGGGGGTCGAAGGGCAGGCCGGAGGAGGAGGCCATGGGAACGGGGCTCAGGTGGGGGACGTAGACAGGCGAAGCGGTTGGGGTCAGGCGTCGTGGCGAGCCGTCGGGTCGGCATCCACGTTCACCGCAGGGGGAGGAGCCGGCGGCACGGTGGCCCAGCCGCGATCGCCCCGTTCCAGGCGGCGGCGGTAGAGCGCATCGGCCGGATTGGCGGCCGGCTGAAGGGGCAGGTGGGCGGCGGCACTGAGCCAGCTGCGGTAGGACTCCTCGCTCTCCACCACCACATCGGTCTGGTTGCTGGCGAAGTAGCCGCCGCTGAACTGGGAGTCGCGCAAGCGGTAGCGGCCCTCCCGGGTGGGGGTGAGGCGATAGCTGATCTCACTGCCCGGAATCAGGTCCTGCTTCAGGCGGAAGGCCGGGATGTAGAAGCCGTGCAGCACGTCCATCGAGATCAAGCGGAATTCCGCCTGGCGGTTCACGGGCAGATGCAGCTCCGTGCTGCGTACGCCGCTGGGATACACAAACTCCCACGACCACTGGCGGGCAATCACCTCGATGGGCGGCTCCGCCATGCCGCCGTCGCCCTGGGCCGCCTCCCCGGCGAGCAACTCAGCGCCGTGCTGGTGGCCACCGGTGGTGCGCAGCTTGCCGCCCAGGGTGGCCAGGGTCTGGCTCACATCGATGGCATGCCAGGCGATCGCCATCACCAGCACCAGGGGGATCAGCGTCCAGGTGATCTCGAGCCGCAGGTTGCCTTCGATCGGATCGCCGTTGGCCAGGTCGTATTTGGGGGCGCGGTTGAAGAGGATGGTCCAGAGGATCACCCCACAACAGCCCAGGAAGATGAAGGTGCCGATGCCGCACTCGAGGGCGAACAGGTCGTCCACGAGGGGGGCTGCGCTGGAGGCCGGCACGGGCAGCCAGCTGTGGGACAGGCGGGCCACGGCCAAGCTCGCCCAGCCATTGAGCGCCACGGCCAGGGCGATCAGGGCCAGGCCGGCGGCGGGAAAACGGCGGCTGGAACTGCTGGTCATGGCAGGGCCTCGCGCAGGTCGGCTCCAGCCGCCAGCAGCTGGTCGGCGGTGATGTGCACGCCGAATTCGGCGGCCAACTCGGCGCCCAGGGTGCCGTGCAGGCCGATCACGCCGAACAGCACGAGCCCCACCACCAGATAGCTCCACTGCACCTGACGGCCCAGGTCACGCCGCCAGGCGAAGCGCTGATACCCACGCCACACGGTCATCGCCACGATCACCAGCAGGATCACCACGCCGCCCACGCCGTGCCACAGCATCGTGGCCGCACTGCCCAGACCGATGCTGCTCACCACACCGGCGATGGGCTGGGCGAGCAACATCTCATAAAAGCCGGCCCCCACCGTGAAGAAGGTGATCCCCGCGCAGGCCAGGAGGTTGAACCAGCCCACATCGTGCAGGCCCGCCCTGGTGACGGGCAACTGCAGAAAGCGGAACAGGCGCTTCTCCAGGGGATACAGCGCACCGGCCAGATCAAACACAATCGCAATCACGAACAGGCCGATCGTGAAATGCACCAGATTCGGATGAATCGGCAGGGAATAGGGGAGGCCATTGGGCTCCAGGGAAAGGGCCAACTGCTCGAGCGGCGCCTGGGCCAGCGGCAACTCCACCATCACACCAACCCCTGGCGAATCGCTTCCACCACCGGCACGGTGTGGAGGCCGTAGGTCCAGATCAGCTGGTTGCCCAGGGTCACCTGCACCACCACCAGCAGCAGCAGCACCCCGCCGGCACCGAGGAAGGCCATCGGCAGGCGGCGCGGATCCTGGCTGCGGATCACGTATCGCCAGGCGGTGAGCACCGCCAGCACGCCGGCCAACGACCAGCCGAGGGTGCTGTGGAGGTTGAGAATCTCGCGGGAGGAGCCATAGGGCTCAGCCAGGCCCGCCTCCACCTGGCCAAAAATGATCGCCACGAAGATGGCCAGGGTGGCCACCAGCAGGTTCCAGAAACTCACCTCATAAAGGCCAGGCTTGCGGGCCAGGCTGCCGATCAGGTCGAACAGCACGGCAACCACCGCCATGGCAATCACAAAGTGCACCACAATCGGGTGGATGGTGTCCATCCAAGGAAGATTGTGGTCGTTGAGCGGCGGCAGCAGCTCAAACATGGGCACCGGTTCCGGCGATCCCCTTCACCTTGCGAAATCCAAACGGTGGCAGCGAGCAGCTGTGATGATTCGCCACGGAGAGCCAGGAACGCATCAGCAATCGCTCATCGATGCCCAACGGCCTCAACTGCGATGCGGGGGAGCGGTTCAGCGGCCCACCTAGGCTCCGCTTTTGCTTCTCGCTCGGTGTCGGTTCCCGCTTCCCCGGCCCTGCACTGGTTCACGGCGATCGCCCTGTTCGCGGCGGCCGGCCTGTCGATTGCCCTGCCGTTCGCCTCGGCCACCCTGCTCACGATTGCCGTAGGGGCGGCGGCAATCATCGCCGGCGTATCCCAGGTGCTGCGCCTCACCGGCGAAAGCGACGTGAAGGGCAAGGTCTTCCGCCTGCTCTCCGGCCTGCTCTACCTGGGCGGCGGCATCTGGGTGCTGGCCTTCCCGATCGAGAGCGAGGTGAGCCTTACCCTGTTTGTGGGCTTCCTGTTGGCCTTCGAAGGCGTGATGGAACTGGCTGCCGCCGCCACGAACAACGCCCCCGCCCGGGGCTTGGTGCTGCTCGACGGCATCATCACGGCGGTGCTGGGCGGCATGCTCATCGCCCAGTGGCCCAGCGACAGCCTCTGGGCGATCGGCCTGCTGTTCGGCATCGGCCTGGCCTTCTCGGCCGTGAACCTGATCACCGCCCCGAGCACCCCAGCAAACTAAGGCCGAGCTTCCTGCTTACTCGGCCGCTGCTGCCGAGTCGAGTCAGCGCGGATCAGCCACCCCGAGGCTGCGGCCCAGCTCGCCGGCGGTAGGCTGCAGCACTTCCACGCTGTTGGCCGAACCCATCGCCGGCGCCAGCTGCAGCTGATGTCCGCGGCGGCGCAGCAGCTCCAGGGTGTCGGGGCTGATCCCCTGCTCGTGGCTGATCTGGTCGAGCCAGAGCTGGCTGTGCACGCGCGGGCTGGCCACGGCGCCGGCCAGGTTGAGGCCATGCACCAGCCGGTCCAGCAGCACCTGGAGCACGGTGGTGATGATCCGGCTGCCACCCGGGGTTTCCAATCAATAGTTGTCACCCCCCGCTGGTGACACCTATTGATTGGAAACTGCTGCTCGAAGCCGACGCCCAGGCCAAGCAGCAGTTGCTGCTGGCCCAGGCGCGGGCGGAGGCGGCGAAGGAGTTCGCCGCGGCGATTGAGGCCAATCAGGCGGCGGCCGAAAGCCTGCGGCGGCGGCTGGCCCGCGACTGGATGGCGATGGGCCAGGAGATGGCCCGGGCCCAGGGCGGCAGCGTGCTGATGGTGGACCCCCAGAGCCCGGCCTCGCTGCTGGCGGCGCTGAAGGGGTTGCAGGAGAAGGGCTGAGTCGCCATTAGCCTGCCTTGGGATGACACGTTCGATGGATTATCTACCCCCCAGCCACCTCCTCGAAGTCCTGCAAAACATTGAGTACGAAGAGGCATTGCCCGATGGGGATCCCCGGTACGTGGATTCGCTTGAGGCGCGCGGTAGCGAAAAAACCTTTACGCGCTTAGCACGAAAGTTTGGCTGGGATCCAGTGAGCAATGCTTTTTTTGCGCCCCATGAAAAGCACGTCTTGTTCTTTGGCCACATCGGCATCGGCAAGACCACTGAATTGCGCCGGTATGCCGGCCTACTGAACGCCTCGAGACGCTTTTGTGTGGTTGAGGTGGATGTGTTGGCCAAGTTGGATCGCAACAACCTGCAGTACTCCGAAGTGCTGATGGCCATGGCGGAAACCTTGCTGGAAAGGCTCCAAGGCGACGGCGTTACCTTGGCTGCGGTGGCCCTGGAGCCCCTGCAACGTTGGTTCGGCAACTTGGTGGAGACGAAGACCACCACGAAGGAGCTCAGTGCTGAACTCAAAACGGTGGCCGAGGGGGGTGGCGGGATTCCTGGTTTGATCAAGCTGTTGGCCACGTTTACGGCTGCGTTCAAGACCGGGTCGAGCCAGAAGAGTGAATGGCAACGGGAAATTCGCAATGATTTCACCGCGCTGGCTCTGGCTTTTAATACCCTGATTCGCCAGGCTGAGGCGCAGCTGGCCCGGGAAGGCAGGGCCGAGCGGCTGCTGTTTCTGATCGATGGTACCGACAAGATGCGAGGCGAAGATACCCAGCAATTCTTCGTGCAGGATGCGGAGCAGTTGCTGGCCATCGAAACCCTGGTGATCTATACGGCGCCGCTGCATTTGAAGTATGACGGGCGTCTGGGCGGCAAGCTCGATGCCGACATTGTGTTGCCGATGATGAAGCTGCACGAGCGAGATGGCGGCACCTTTGAAGCCGGATGGAGAACGATGCGCAGCCTGCTGCTGTTGCGAGCCGACCGCCGTCTGTTTGCGAGCGATGCGGAGGTGGATCGCCTGGTGGAGTTCAGCGGCGGCCATCCCCGGGAGCTGTTGCGCCTGCTGAAACTCTGCTGTGAGGTGGCTGATGATCAGATTGATGCCAATGTGGTGGAAACTGCGATAAAAATATTGGCGGCCGACTACCGATGTTTTCTTGAGCCGGCTGATTACGTCTTGCTCAAGAGAATCGACAGAGACCCCGGCGACGGTGGAAACGACGAGAAAACGCAAAAGTTGTTGTACGGGCTGGCGTTGCTGCAGTACAACGACGGCAGCTGGCGCCGCAGCCATCCGGTGGTACGCACCCTGGAGGGCTACGCGGCGGCAGATGGCTGAGCCTGCATTCCTGCCGCCATGGTGAAGGCTGACTTCGCGATCGAGCAGGCGAGGCTGGCGGAAGCCCGCCAGCTACCGGGGCCATGCCACGACGATTTTCTTCGCCTCAGCCGCACCCTGATTCATGGCCCCCCGTTTCAGTGGCTGCTGGTGGAGGCGCCGGATGAGGGTGTGCGGCGGCAGGTGATGGACGCCCTCGACCGGGTGCTGCAGCGCGCGGGATTGCGCAGCGATCGGCTGCCGCTGAGCGACAAGATTGCGGATGTGCCGATGCTGGAAGCCCGGCTGGTGAACAACGCGCGCCAGGCGGCTGTGGTCCACGTGATCGGCCGCCCAGGCTGGTTTGACGCCGCCCGCTGGGAAGCCTTCAACACCCGACGTGAGCGCCTGGCGTCCGAGGCGCGGGCTCGGCTGGTGTTCTGGCTGGATGGGGAGGCGATCGCCCTGGCCTCCCGCAGCGCACCCGACCTGTGGGCCTGGCGGAGCGGTGTGTATGCGTTTCTGCCCGCAGCCATCTCAGGAGCCCAGCCACTCAAGGGTGTGGAGATGCCCTTACCAACCCTCTCTCCAAGCGGCCATGGGGCTGTGGACAGCCGCTCGATGGCCGAGCGCAGCCGGCGTGTGGCCGAGATCCGGGCCTGGCTGGCCCAGCACCCGGAAGCGCCCGATGAGCTGCGCGTCACGCCTGTCGATGAGCTGGGCAGGTTGCTGTTCGATCTGGGGGATTTCGATGAAGCCCTCACCCACTGGCGTGAGGTGGAGATCCCCCTCCATCGCCGGCTGGGGAATGCCAGGAGCGAGGCCTTCACGATGGGGCAGATCGCGGATGTGTTGCAAGCGCGATGGCAGCTCGATGAAGTGCTGCGCATCTATCAAGAAGAGCTACTTCCTATCTTTGAACGGCTGGGTGATGTGCACGCGAAGGCCATCACGATGGGGAAGATCGCGGATGTTTTGCAAGCGCGAGGGCAGCTCGATGAAGCACTGCGCATCTATCAAGAAGAGCTACTTCCTGTCTTTGAACGGCTGGGTGATGTGCACGCGAAGGCCATCACGATGGGGAAGATCGC
>JBBASN010000006.1:30548-42698 GCA_040399225.1 Prochlorococcaceae cyanobacterium
CGAAGGCCGTGACGATGGGGCAGATCGCGGATGTGTTGCAAGCGCGAGGGCAGCTGCCTGCAGAAACTCCGCCCAGCTGAGAACAGCGCAAGACACCTGCCATGAGCCGGATCAGCCCCGCAGCAGCGAGCGGAGCCCTTCGCTGTAGAGCAGGCCGGTGCAGAGGATGCCACCGGCCCAGCAGAGGCTGCGCAGCGGAGGCACGTTGGCCAGGTAGGCGCCGATGTAGCCCAGCCGCAGCAGCGGATGCAGCCAGGCGGCGATGGCGCTGATGCCGACGGTGGCGGTGAGGTTGGGGGCGGCGATCAGCACCAGCAGGCAGGCCGGGGCGTACAGGGTGAAGGGCTCGGTCACCACTCGTTGGTGACACCTCTTGATTGGAAACCTGCAGGCGCCGATGCGCAGCACCACCAAAGGGGTGGTGTCACCGCTGCCGGCTGGTATCACCCTGCCGCCGCTCAAGAAGGCGGATGTGATCGAGTTCAACACCGAGCTGCTGCGCCAGGAGCTCACCCTCCACGACGAGAAGGGGTTTTCGACGGAAACAGCGCAGCGGCGCCTGCTCAAGCCAGTCCCGCCAACCGGTCGGCCAGCACGGCAGCGATCCGTTCCACAAGGCCGTCAGCCTCGAAGAAGCCCACCAGCAGGCTCCAGCTGAGCACGAAGGGATAGGTGAGATCCACGTGGCAGGCAGCCACGCAGAACAGCTCGTGCAGCACCGGGTGGCGCACCCGGCCCACGAGGTGGATCCGGCCCAGATCGAGCCGGCCGTCCAGCTCCTTCCAGCTGCCGCCTCCAGCTGGCGGGGTGCCTTAGCTCCCCGATCGATCTGGGTTCAGGTCTCTCCGGCGATTTCAGCCTGGTGTCTGGTCTCGTCTGCCTGGTGACCCTCGGCATCTGCGCCCTTGCCCAGGACAGCCAGGACAACGACGACGACGACTCCAACCCCGGCGGCGGCCTGATGCAGCCTGTTGCCTGATCGGACAGCAGGGCTGCTTGGCGAGCTGAGAGTCCTTCAGGCGTCCAGCTCACCGCGCCGGTAAGCCGCCGGCACCAGCACCAGAAACAGCCACCACCACACCAGCACCACGGCGGCGACAGCTGCACTGATCCACCAGCGATGCAGGATCAGCCAGCTGCCCGCTACCACCACAACGCCGGTGAGCACAATGCTCCAAGGCTGGCACCACCAGGGTTTGTGCTGCCAGATCGTGTTCTCCTCTGCCACGTTCAACCCGTGATCCCCGAGCCATTCTGCTGCGCCACAACGCCGGCACCGTGCGCACGATGGAGTTCGAGCAGCCGCCAACCGAGATGCAGGTCGATCCGGCCCACTGGGACCTTGGACCCGAGCGCATCGGCCCCTGGCCGTGGGTGTGCGAGCTCTGCCTGGTGCATGGCGATCGCCGTCGCTGGGTGGTGGTGCGCCATGGCAATGACACGATCGAATCGATGCCGTGCTTGTGGATGTCGCGGCCGCGGGTCACCACTCGCTGGTGACACCAATGGATTGGAAACCGTGCTGGGCGGCATGCTGATCGCCCAGTGGCCCAGCGACAGCCTCTGGGCGATCGGCCTGTTCTTCGGCATCGGCCTGGCCTTCTCGGCCGTGAACCTGATCACGGCTCCCGACGCCCCTGTCAGCTGAGCACTGCGCCCGGCTCCGAAGGAGGACATCCCTACTCGGCCACTGCTGCCGCATCGAGTCGGCGCGGATCGGCCACCCCGAGGCTGCGGCCAACATCGCCGGCTGTCGGCTGCAGCACCTCGACGCTGTTGGCCGAACCCATCGCCGGCGCCAGCTGCAGCTGATGACCACGGCGGCGCAGCAGCTCCAGGGTGTCGGGGCTGATGCCCTGCTCGTGGCTGATCTGTTCAGGCCAGAGCTGGCTGTGCACGCGCGCACTGGCGACCGCTGAGGCCAGGTTGAGGCCATGCACCAGCCGGCCGAGCAGCACCTGCAGCACCGTGGTGATGATGCGGCTGCCGCCCGGGCTGCCGGTGGCCAGCCAGGGGGAGCCATCGGGCCGGAACACCAGGGTTGGGCTCATCGAGCTGAGGGGCCGCTTGCCCGGGGCAATTGCATTGGCCTCCCCCTGCACCAGGCCATAGGCGTTGGGCTGGCCCGGGCTGGCAGTGAAGTCGTCCATCTCGTTGTTGAGCAGGAAGCCGGCGCCGGGCACACTCACGCCGTTGCCATAGGCGAAGTTGAGGGTGGTGGTGAGGGCCACCAGGCCGCCGTTGCGGTCGGCCACCGAGAGATGGGTGGTGTTGGGCCCCTCCCGGCGGGGAGCCGCGGGAGGGGCCAGGTTGGCGGCAGGACGGTGCCGGTTCAGATCGAGCTGGCCGCGCAGCTCGCTGGCATACCCCGCACTGAGCAGGCGCTCCAGGGGCATGGCCACCTGGTCGGGATCGCCGAGCCACTGGTTGCGGTCGCGGTAGGCCAGGTTCATCGCCTCCACCAGGGCGTGGATGCCGGCGGCGCTGTTCAGCCCCCAGCGCTCCAGGGGCAGGGGGTCCAGGATCTGCAGCAGCTGCAGCAGGGTGACGCCGCCACTGCTCGGCGGGGGCATGCCCAGCACGCTGGCGCCGCGGAAGCGGGCACGCAGGGGCCGCACCAGCTGGGCCCGGTAGGCGTCGAGATCGGCCTGGCGGATCAGGCCGCCCCGCTCCTCCATCAGCTGCACCAGGGACTGGGCGCTGGGGCCCTGGTAGAAGCCGGCCTCGCCAGCAGCAGCGATGCGGCGCAGGCTGACGGCCAGCTGGGGTTGGCGCAGCAGGTCGCCAGGCCGGTAGGGCTGGGGCTCGCCCCCCGCCTGGCGCGGTGGCTGGAAGAACAACTGGCGGGAGGTGGGGTCGGCCTGGAGCAGCGGCGCCGCCTGGCGCAGGGAACGGCTCAGTTCGGGTCCCACCGCAAAACCCCGCTCGGCCAGCGCGATCGCCGGCGCCATCACCCGGGCCAGGGGCAGGCGGCCGTAGCAGCGCTGGGCCAGCAGCAGGCCGGCGGGGGTGCCGGGCACGGCGGTGCTGAGCAGGCTGCGGGTGGCCCGCTGGCGGTCGACCTGGCCATCGGCAGCCAGAAACATCCCGGGAGTGGCCGCCAGGGGGGCGGTCTCCCGGAAGTTCACCGCCACGGCCACGCCGCGGCCGACCGCCAGCTCGGGGCCGCTCTGACCTGGCCGTTGAACCGGCAGGCAGCCCCGCCCACGGGCGGGGGAGGGGCCCGGCAGCCAGAGCACAGCGAACCCACCACCACCCAGGTTGCCGGCCTGGGGCAGGGTCACCGCCAGGGCGAAAGCCGTGGCCACCGCCGCGTCCACCGCGTTGCCCCCCTGGCGCAGCACCGCCGCCCCCGCCTCCGAGGCCAGCCGCTCCTGGCTGGCCACCATGCCCCCTGCCGACCACTGCGGCTGGAAGCGCTGGCTGCCCTCCTGCAGGGGGTTGGCGCGGCCCGGCAACGGCAACGGCAGCGCCAGCACCAGGGCGATCAGAGCCGGAGTCGACCGGACCCGCTGGGGAAGGGGCTGGGAGAGGGATACTGGGCGCTGGCGACGGCTCATGGCTGATCTGTGGTTGGCAGACCACCGAGCGCCTCAGCAGCCGAACGTTGCGGGTCGGCGGCGGCGGAAACTGGACCAAAACCGCCACCACCCGGGGTCTCGATGCAGAGTGCTTCGCCGGGCTGCAGCTCGATGGTGCAACAACCCGGCAGCTCCTCGCGGCGCCCATCGACCCGCTCTAACACGTTGCGGCCGCAGGCCCCCGGGGCGCCGCCCTCCAGCCCGAACGGCGCCACGCTGCGGCTGCCGGAAATCAGCGACACCGCCAGGGGCTCCAGGCAGCGCAGCTGGCGCACCACCCCGTCGCCTCCCTGCCAGCGGCCGGCGCCGCCGCTGCCGCGGCGGATGGCGAAACGCTCCAGCCGCATCGGGAAGCGGGCCTCCAGCACCTCCGGATCGGTGAGGCGGGAGTTGGTCATGTGGCTCTGCACAGCCGAGGCGCCGGCAAAGCCGCGGCCCTGCAGGTCGCGGCCAGCGCCGGTCCCGCCGCAGAGGGTTTCGTAGTACTGCACCCGGGCATTGCCGAAGCTGAGGTTGTTCATCGTGCCCTGGGCCGCCGCCTGCACCCCCAGGGCCCCGAACAGGGCGTTGGTGAGCGCCTGCGACACCTCCACATTGCCGGCCACCACCGCCGCCGGTGGCCGGGGATTGAGCAGGCAGCCCTCGGGCACAATCAGCTCCAGGGGCTCCAGGCAGCCGGCATTGAGAGGGATCGCCTCCCCCACCAGGCAGCGGAACACGTAGAGCACCGCCGCCTTGGTGACGGCCAAGGGAGCGTTGAAGTTGTCGGGACGCTGGGGGGATGTGCCGCTGAAATCCACCTGGACCCGACCCACCTGCGGATCCAGGCGAATCGCCACGGCGATGTGTCCGCCGCCGTCGAGATCAACGCTGAAGTGTCCATCGCGCAGCTGGGCCAGGACCCGCCGCACCGCCGCCGCCGCGTTGCGCTGACCGTGGCGGGCGTAGGCGATCACCTCCGCCAGTCCATGGCGGTTGATGAGCTGCTGGAGCTGGTCGACTCCGAGCTGGTTGGCGGCCACCTGGGCCTGCAGGTCGGCCAGCAGCTGGTCGGGGTTGCGCACCGGCCAGGGGCCGGCGGCCAGGCGCTGCCGCCAGGCCCCTTCATCCCAGCGGCCCGCCTGCACGAAGGGCACATTGTCGAGCAGCAGCCCCTCCTCGGTGATCGAGCGGCTGAAGGCCGGCATCGAGCCGGGGCTGATGCCGCCCACATCGGCATGGTGTCCGCGGCTGGCCACGAACAGCACCGGTGGCCCGGCGAGGTCTGCGCCGGAGCCAGCGGGTGCGAACACCGGCGTGATCGCGGTGATGTCCGGCAGGTGGGTGCCACCGTTGTAGGGGTCGTTGCTGAGCACCACATCACCTGGGACCAGGGGGGGACGCTCGCCCCGAGCGATCGCCGCCAGCAGGCCGGCGACGCTGTCGCCCATCGAGCCCAGGTGCACCGGAATGTGGGGGGCGTTGGCCACCAGGGCGCCGCGGCCGTCGAACACGGCGCAGGAGAAGTCGAGACGCTCGCGGATGTTCACTGAGCGGGCGCTCTGCTGCAGGCGCGCCCCCATCTGCTCAGCCACCGCCATGAAGCGGTGGTTGTAGAGCTGCAGCAGGGTGGGATCGGGGGCATCAGCAAGCTCGGCAGCAGCAGCCGCGCCAGCTCCGGCCATGGGGGCCTGGGACGCCTGTTGCTCCAACAGCAGGACACTGCCGCGCAGCAGGCGCGCCTGCCAGCCGGCCTCCAGCAGGCTGGTGGAGGTGGGATCGGTGATCAGCGCCGGCCCCTGCAGCCGCTGGCCCGGCTGAAGCTGGTGACGCTGCCAGTGGGGCACCTGCAGCCAGCGGTCGTGGTGCCAGAGCGGACTGGTGGCCGGTGCTGGCATCTCGGGCTCGGGCACCCCTGGTTCTGCCACCGCCGGCTTTGCCACCTCGGAAGCACCGCTGCTGGCCGCGGCTGCCGGAGCTTCGCCGCTGCCGGTCTCCAGCTCCACCAGCAACCGCTCCACCACCAGGGTCTCGCCGCCAGCCTCCGGCAGGTAACCGAAGCGCCGGCGGTGGCTGGCGGCGAACTGCCGCCGCAGCTCCGCCAGCTCAGCATCGGCCGCCACGGTGGTCACCGCGGTGGTCGGCATGGCGGGCCAGAGCACCTCCAGCCCCTGCTCCCGGCCGGGGTAGCGCAGCTCCAGCCGCACGCCCACCCGGGCCGGCGGCCCGTCCCCGGCCAGCTGCCTGGCCCCTTCCGCCACCAGCTGGTCGCGAGCCTGGCGCAGCAGGGGCAGCAGCTCCGCCTCGAGCGGGCCGACCAGACTGCGCTCCAGCAGCAGGCGCTGGCGGGCCATGCCGATGCCATAGGCCGAGAGCACCCCGGCCAGCGGGTGCAGCAGCACCCGGCGCACCCCCAGCACCTCGGCCAGGCGGCAGGCGTGCTGGCCGCCGGCACCGCCGTAGCTCATGAGCAGGGCGCCGCGCAGGTCATGGCCCCGCTCGATCGAGATGCGGCGGATGGCACTGGCCATGGTCTCGATGGCGATCGCCAGGGCGCCGGCCGCCACCTGCTCGGGGGTGATGCCGGGAGCCACAGCGGCCATCCGCGCCGCCAGCTCGGCAAAGCGAGCCCGGGCGGCCTGGGGATCGGCGCCCTCGTCGCCGCCGGGACCGAACACCGGTGGCAGGGCCGTGGCGGGCAGCCGGCCGAGCAGCAGGTTGGCGTCGGTGACGGTGGCCGGACCACCGCGGCGGTAGGCGGCCGGCCCCGGGTTGGCCCCGGCCGATTCGGGGCCCACCAGCAGCCGCTCGCCGTCGAAGCGCACGATCGAGCCGCCGCCGGCGGCCACGGTGTGGATCGGCAGCATCGGCGCCTGCAGCCGCAGCCCGGCGATCTCCGTTTCCGGCTGCCGCTCCCAGGCCAGCTCCCCCAGCTCCGGCGCGAAGTGGAACACGTCGGTGGAGGTGCCACCCATGTCGAAGCCCACCACCGGCTGGGGTGGGGCATCCGGGGCCAGCGCCTGACGCGCCACGGCCACGGCGCCGACCATGCCACCGGCCGGCCCGGAGAGGATCGTGTCCTTGGCGTGCAGCAGGGCCGGATCCGCCAGGGCGCCGCTGGAGCCCATCACCCGCAGGCGCGGCCCTGCTGGCGGCTCCCCGCCCAGGGCTGCGCGCACCTGGGCCAGGTAGCCATCCAGCACCGGCGCCACCGCCGCCTCCACCAGGGTGGTGTGGCCGCGGGGCACCAGGCGCGGCTGGGCGCTGAGCTGGTGGGAGAGGGCGATCTCGGCAAAGCCGAAGGGCGCCAGCCAGGCCGCCAGTTGCTGCTCATGGGCTGGCTGGCGGCAGCTGTGCAGCAAAGCCACCGCGCAACTCAAACAGCCGGCAGCCTGGGCCTCGCGCACCGCGGCGGCCAGGGCCCCATCGAGCTGCAGGGGCTCCAGTTCCCGGCCATCGGCGGCCAGCCGGCCGCCCACCTCAATCACCCGCCCATCGAGGGGGCGGGGCCGCTCGATCGCCAGGGCGAAGATCTCCGGACGGTGCTGGTCGCCAATGTTGAGCAGATCGGCGAAACCGCGGTTGATCAGCAGCAGCACCGGCGCACCGCGGTGCTCCAGCAGGGCGTTGGTGGCCACGGTGGTGCCCAGGCGCACCTCCTCCACCAGGCCGGGGGGCAGGGGGGCCTCATCGGCCAGCCCCAGCAGCTCGCGCAGGGCGCTCACCGCCGGATCACCGGGCCGCTCGGGCTGCTCGGACAGCACCTTGCGCACCCGCAGAGCACCGGTGGGATCACAGGCCACCACGTCGGTGAAGGTGCCGCCGCGGTCGATCCAGAACCGCCAACCGCGCCCGCTGCCTGCAGCCTGCTCCGCCATGGCCGGCAGCGTAGGCAGCCGGCCCAGCCCCTGGGCTCAGCCGGACGGCTCGAACACCACCTGGCCGAACACGTTCTGCACCACGAACAGCAGCACGTAGCCCAGCAAGGCCGCCAGCACTGGCGTGGAAACCCAGCCCGAGGCGATGCGGGCCAGCAATCCCCAGCGCACCTGACGCAGACCGCGCGGCCCCTGCAACAGGGCCACCCCCACCACCGCGCCGATCACGGCCTGGGAACTGGAGACCGGGATCAGGGGAATCGGCGGGAACCCCAGCCCCGCCAGGGCATCGGCGAGTCCCTGGGAGGAGAAGAGGAACAGCACCAGGGCATTGGCCAACACCACCACCAGGGCACCGAAGGGAGAGAGGGGCATCAGCCGGTCGCCCACCGTGAGCATCACCTGGCGCGAGTGGGTGTAGACGCCCACGGCGATGGCCAGGCCACCCAGCAGGAACAGCTGCTGGGTGCCGCTGACCACCAGCCCCCCCGGGAGGTTCAGGGCGGGGAAGGGAGCGGCGGGCACAAACACCCCCATCACGTTGCCGATGTTGTTGGCCCCCAGGCTGTAGGAGCCGAACACCCCCGCCAGGATCAGACCCAACCGCAGCAGGGCATCCAGGCGCAGCAGATGCAGCCGGCTGCGGCGCAGCAGCATGGCCCCCACCGCGTACAGCACAGCTGCCATGAGGGCTGCCAGCAGCGGACAGAACACCCAGGTGGCCACGATGCGGCTGAGCTGGCTGAGGTCGGTGGCCGATCCGCTGAACCAGTTCCAGCCCACGATCGCCCCCACCACCGCCTGGGTGGAGGACACCGGCAGGCCGGCCCGGGTCATCCAGGCCACGGTGAGGGCAGCGGCCAGGGCGGTGGTGAATGAGCCGGCCAGGGCATTCACCGCCCCCAGCTGGCCGAGGCCGCCGCTGGCGCCGGCGCCGGCGCTCACAGCCCCCAGCACCACAAAGGTGCTGCAGAGGAAGGCGGCGGTGGAGAAGCGCAGCATGCGGCTGCCCACCGCGGAGCCGAACACATTGGAGGCGTCGTTGGCTCCCAGCGACCAGCCCAGGAACAGACCGCTGGAGAGGAACAGCAGACCGGTGGCCAGCACTACAGGGCCCGCTTGATCGCCAGGATCGACAGCTCGTCGCTGATCTCCTCGGCCAGGTCGGCCAGACCATCGATCAGCGCCAGGGCATCGCGGCCGAGCAGCTTCTGGTCCAGGGGGCGGGCAGAGGCGAACAGGGCGGTCTTCAGGCGCACTGTGATGCCATCGGCCTCTGCCTCATGGATGCGGATCTGGTTGATGTGGTCGCGCACGGCCTCCGGGTTGCGAAAGAAGGCCCGGGCCCCCAGCACCGCCGCCTGCACGCTCTGCACCACCACCGCCACCAGGTCTTTCACATCGGCCAGCGACTCGCGGCGGTTGAGCACCTCGGCATAGGCAATCAGGAACTCCTGAAAGGCGTTCTTGAGAGCATCCAGCAGGCCGTAGAGATGGCTGAGCAGGCGCAGCACATCGCCGCGGAAGTCCGGAATCAGCATCTCGCTGTAGAGGGTGTCCACCACCCGGCGACGCAGCTGGTTGCAGCGCTCCTTGAGCTGGATCAGCTGCTGCAGCTTCTCCTCGGTTTCGGGAGCCAGTCCCCGCTCCAACAGCAGCACCATCCCCCTCTCGAACTGGATGCCCCCCTCGGCCACCTTGTCGAGGAGCTCATCGATCCGCAGCTCCAGGGAACGGGTGTGGGCGAACAGGGCCTGGGGATGGTGCATCAGCGGTAGTTCTCAAACTGGAGCGGCACCTCCAGATCCTTCTCCTGCTCGCGCAGCAGGGCGATCACCTGCTGCAGGTCGTCCTTGCTCTTGCTGGTGATCCGCAGGCTCTCGCCCTGAATGGCCACGGTGACTTTCTTGATGCTGTCGCGCACGGCCTTGCTCAGCTTCTTGGCCAGGTCCTGGCTCAGCCCCTTGCGCAGCTTCACCACCTGCTTCACCTTGTTGCCACCCACGGCCTCAGGGTCCTGGAAGTCGAAGATCTTCAGGGAGAGGTTGCGCTTGGTGGCCTTCTGCAGCAGCACATCGCTCACCGCCTGCAGGGTCATGTCGCTGGCGGTGGTGATCGTGAGGCTCGTCTCCTCCAGCTCGATCGCAGTGCCGGAGTCCTTGAGGTCGTAGCGCTGGCTCACCTCGCGGCGCACCTGGTCGAGCGTGTTCACCAGTTCCTGGCGGTCGAAGTCGGAGACCACGTCGAAGGAAAAGGTGTCAGCCATCAGAACGGTTGCGGCCTGGGGCGGCGGGAGATTTCCCGGAGCCTAGAAAAGCGCTGCCGCTCCGGCCCGCCCCTCCCGGGGCTGCCATCGTTGCCTGAAGCGGGGTGCTCTGACAGCTCAGAATGGATGGTGCTTCCAGCTCCACTGCTCGCCATGGCCTCCACCGCCGCGCTCGCCCCCTTTGCCTGGTCGCTGCTGCTGGCGGCCGGGGTGGTGGTGTTCAGCACCGTGCCCCTGGGGGCCGCCCGCTCGCAGGCCAACTTCCAGATGGCCGACCTGGCCGCTCCGCGGGCGATGTTCGAGCGGCTGCCGGCCTGGGGCAAGCGGGCCGCCTGGGCTCACCAGAACTGCTTCGAGGCGTTCACGCTGCATGCCCCGGCGGCCCTGCTCTGCCTGCTGGCCGGGGTGGGCAGCCCGGTGGCGATCGTGGCGGCCTGGCTCCACCCGGCGCTGCGGCTGGCCTACATCGGCGCCTACGTGGCCAATATCCCACCCCTGCGCGGCCTCTGCTGGGCCGGCGGCCTCACCTGCAGCGGCATCCTCTATGCGGAGGGATTGAAGGCGGTTCTGGCCGGCTGACGGCTCCTCAGGCGGCCTGCAGCTGGGCCAGCTGGTCGCGCAGCCGCTGGGTGAGGCGGGTCTGCACCAGGGCGCAGAGATCGTCCACCAGCTCCCCCTCCACCTGCCAGATGGTGCGGGCCCCGTCCCGGGTGCAGCGCAGCAGCCCAGCCCTCTGCAGCTGGCCGAGCTGGCGGCTGATGTGCGACTGCGAGAAACCCGTGGCCTTGATCAGGCTGGCCACGTCCATAGGCCCCTGCTTGAGCTGACAGAGCAACTGCAAGCGGGCGGGCTCGCTGAGCAGGCGAAAGAACTGGCTGTATTCCTCCAGCAGTTCTGGGGAAGGCATGGAACCCGGAGCGCCCATGAAAGCGGGTTATGACGATACAGGCATTATGCCCTAGGTCCCTGCCACGCCTGGGGCAGGATGCCCCACACGTACAGCCGCAGCCCCTCCTCCGATGATTCCGCCCCTCACCACCGGCCTGCAACGCTCACCGGGCTCGCGGAGCGGGGGCTGGCTCCTGGCCATGCTCACCCTGCTGATGGCCGGCGCCCCCCTGGCCGTTGACGCCAGACCCCGACTGGCCCAGGCCAGCGCCGGCACAACCGTCCGCCAGCCACCCTCCTGGGCAAAGCATGACTGGCAGCGTCGCCGCCCCTGGAGCCACGGCTGGTATGGCATCGGCTGGCAGAACAACGTGCCCACCTGGGGTTGGTGGCCGCCCCAGTCGGCCGCATGGGGCCTGCCCAATCTGGCCGCAGCGGCTGAGATCAACCGCGCCGTGACCAAGGCCATCGACGCCAAGCAGGCCACGATCACCGTGGCGGACAGCAGCGATCAACTCGTCTATGGCTCCCTGACCGTTCCCAGCGACCGGCAGGTGACCTTCGTGGTGGTGCGCAATGGCGAGCGGTTCAGCATGACTGCCGACTGCCAGAACGGCCGTCTCAACGGCAGCGATCCCAACAGCACCGCCGCTGCCCAGCTGCTCCATGCCGCCTGCCAGGTGGCCTTCGGGCCGGGGTGAGGGCGGTCGTTCAGTCGAAGAACATCAGGCTCACCACCTTGCCCATGTCCTCGGCCACCCGCACACTCGCCAGCAGGGTTTCGCTGTCGTGAAAGGCGTAGCAGATCAGCTGGTCGCAGCGGCTGATGATGTCCTGATTGCAGAGGCTGCTGGCCATCGGCAACGGCAACTCGTCGTGTTCGGGCTTCTCTACCAGGTGGAGCACCTGCTCGAGCTGGTCGCGAGATTCTGCGGGCTGGCGGTCGAGGCTCTGGGGCAGGAGCACGGTGAGCCGACCCGGATCGATCTCCAGCACACTCCTGATCACCGCTGCGTTCACCCCCTGGGCACCTGAAGTGATCAGGTTGTGGCCCTCCTGGGCCAGGGAACGGGCCACAAGCTCCACCAGGTGGATCGACACCACCGGCACGTGGCGACTGCCGAGAATGGCAATGCGGCGTTTGCTGCGGTCCTGAAGCATGGCCAGCTCCTGGGCCAGCGTGTCGATCCGATCCAGTGAGGGAATATCCAGAGACCGGGTCACCACAGGCCCACGGGCGGCTTCTTGAAACTAGCAGCGCTGCAGGGTGTTCAGGGAGTGGCGACAGGCAGGCCAAGCCGGGCGAACAGGCCGCTGAAATCGCAGTGCTCCTCCACCAGCCGCACGGCATAGCTGGCCTTCACCGCCTCGTGCAGGCGCACATGCCCGAAGGCCTGCTCGATCACTTCCACCGTGGTGAGGGTGTCGTGCTCCACCTTCAGCAGGGGCACATCCAGCTCCTCCGCCCGGGAGACGAGCTGGGGCAGGGGCTCCCCGGCACCGGTGAGGATCAGGCACTGGGTGGAGGCCTCCAGGGCCGCCAGCTGGATGTCGGTGC